>ONJE01000218.1:0-9517 GCA_900318045.1 uncultured Eubacteriales bacterium | reverse complement strand
TCCCATCCTCAGCCCTGGTGAAGTGCCTGAGGAAGTCCCATGCGTATCGCGCATTGCAGCTGTGGGGAATGTGGTCAGCGCCTTCTACCAGAATCAGTTCTGCCAGTGGCTGCGAATAGTCCGGATGATAATACCGGCTGATCTCCCACTTCACATCCCCGCTGTGGGCGGCGTGTGAAAAGATATCCCGATAATCCGGGTATTCCACAAGAACCTCGTCCGCAGGATAGCCCCAGTAGGGGGTCTGATCATAGTCGGGAATCTGTTCCCCTGAAAACAAACCATTGCGGGCAAACAGGTCGCTCAGCGCGCCCTCCTCGTCCTCCATGACCGCCATCGAGCCGGAAGTCGTCTGGCGGAGGGTCCGCTCCCAGCGGGTGAATTCATCCGTCCCCTGTATCAGCAGGAAGGGAAGCCGGCTGTTGCTGTCCATTTCTCCCAAGGGGATCATCCAGCCCATCGCTGAAATGCCCGCCAGCAGATCGGGAAAGGTTGCTGCCAGCGCCCCGGACAGCGCCCCGCCATTGGAGAAGCCGGTGGCGTAAATGCGGCCTGAATCGACCGGATACCGGCTGACGGCATCGTCGATCACAGACTTGATGTAGCCCGTTTCGGACCAGGTGGCATAATCGTTGTAGGTGGGGGCAACCACGATGACGTCATCTTCCCGGACAATCGCATCCCAGCCATTGCCCACCACCTCTCCCTGTGGATCGCCCGTGGTACAGTTCAGCGCAATGACCAGCGGATAGCGTTTCCCTTCCTCCAGCGCCTCCGGCAGATAAGCATATACCGGCCCATGCTGGTCAAGGGAATAGGTCTCCATCCGCATTTCCTCCGCCATGGCAGCCATCAACGGCTGTACCGCACAGCAAAGCAGCCATGCGGTCAGCAGGATCCTGTATCTCTTCATTTTATCGACAGTGTGATCGTCACGTCTCCGCTGCCCAGCAGTGCCTTCATCTGCTCCGGGGTCTGATCGGTGATGTGTCCCAGCCGGGTGTAGGCCCAGGAATTGCTGCCATAGAACACCACCAGCTGGTTGCCGGCATAGAGCACGATGTCGCCGGAGGTGGTGGTCGTCTGCGCATCGTCCCGGGGCAGGCTCTGGCCGATGGAGCCGACCTGCTCAAAGCCGCCGTACATGGACATTTCGATCGTCAGGCCCTCCGCAGCCAGCGCCTTCAGCGCCTCCACGGAGGCGTTGTCCTCCCAGACCACCGTCACCGGGATTTCACCAATCATCATCTGCATGTCATTGTCTCCTTCTTCAGTAGTCGTGTTCTCCGCTATCGCGGACAGTCCCGCCAGGCAGAGCATCAGCGCGCACAGCAGCGCGGCCAGTTTCTTCAGCTTCATGGAACACATCTCCTTACTGGTCCAGCTCGATCACCACGTCATAGCTGCCATCCAGCGCCGCGATGTCCGCAAGCGGGCAGGTGATGACGCCGATGTTCACCTGATTGCCGTAGATCTCGGATTTATCCTGGTCCTCAAAGAGGATGGTGAAGTAGGGCGCGTCGGTGGCATAGTCGATGTCGCCGTTCAGCCAGCCGTAGTGCTCCTCGTCCGCGTTGTAGGGCAGGTCCTCCGTCACGCCGCAGAAGTCGTGGGAATAGCGGCTCATGTGCTGGGTATAGGGCAGCTTGGCAATGAGCGCCTGTGCGGTCTCACTGTCGTTCAGCACGCCGGGGATCACGGTGTCGCCGAAGTGCAGCAGGATCTTCGTGCCGCCCTCCATGTGAATGCGGGTAGGCATGGTCGGGTCTTCCGTCTGCATCTGTGCGCCATCCTTCGCCACGCGGTGATCGCCTTCAGCCATCGCGGCGGTCAGGGCAAGGGAGAGAACCAGCAGGGAAACCAGCAGAATGTTGAAAAAGCGCTTCATGGGAAATCCTCCTTATTTCATGTTGTTTTTGACATAATCCAGAACCTCGTCCCGGTGCTTTGGCGTGTCGTTGCCGGGGATGGCCAGCGCCGCTATCACCTGAGCGCCGGGCTCCATTTCCTGTACCCTTTCCGGCACGTCCGCGAAGCCGCTGCCCCTGTGGGTGGTCACGACGTACACCGTCTTGCCCGACAGGTCCGTCGATTCGAGGAACATGCGCAGCGGTGTGCAGATGGTGTAGTGCCAGATGGGCACCACCAGCCACACCGTGTCGTAACCGCTCAAATCTTCAGGATATGCCGCCAGCTTCAATTCGGCCTGGTCGATGTCCTGACCTTCGCCCACTTCCACGGTCTGGTCATAGTCGGAAGGATAGGTGTATGCCGTCTGGATCGGGAATACGTCCGCTCCGGTCTCCTCCGCGATCCACCCCGCGATCATTTGGGCATTCCCTGTGAGTTCACCGCTTGCGTCAACCTGCAGGCTGGCGGTGCTCACCACATCGACGTCCGGGTCAAATACCGTGTTGCCAACGCGGGAGAACCACGCCACCAGCGTACCGTGATCCGTGCCCGGAATCAGGCCCATCGGCTCCGCCTGTTGAGGCGTATAATCCGTATAGCGCGTATAGTTTTCGATCTCGCTTTCTTCCGCAAGTGTTACCGCTGAGCACGCCTGCGTCATCATCAACACGATCAATACCGCAATCAATCGTCTCATAGCATCCTCCTGGACAGAGTTCCTTACAGGAATGCGCCGTTGCACACCTGGATGACCTGTCCCTTGACATGTCTGCCCATGTCGGAGGCCAGGAACAGGCAGGCGTTCGCCTGGTCGATGGGGTCGCATTCCGGGCCGGGGAAGTAGACGAAGTGCCTGCTGTACTCCAGCATCTTCGCGCCGCCGGGCTGCTCCCCGGCCTTGTTAGCCAGATGGGCCGGCGTCACCGTCGCGCCGGGTGCGACTGCATTGATGCGAATGTTGGTGTCAATCAACCGCATGGCCACGTTCTTCGTCAGCGTGTTGATCGCGCCCTTGGAGGAGGTGTAGGCCGCGCCGCAGAAGGGCCTGTCCCCATTGACGGAGGAGATGTTGATGATGCATCCCTCGTTTTTCGGCATGAAGATCTTGAGCGCCTCCCGGATGAAACGGAACGGGCCGAACACGTTGGTCTGATAGACGTGCTCCAGCCACTCGTCGTCCGTCTCGTCGATCATCTTCTGCTCGCCAATCGCTGCGTTGTTGATGACGATATCCAAATCTCCATAGACATCCAGCGCCGTCTGAATGACCCGCTGAACATCCTCCAGCTTCTTGTTGTCCGCCACCACGCCGGTCACGTCATAGCCCTTTGCGCGAATCCCGGCCACGGCGGAATCCAGCTTTTCCTGTCCGCGGGCAGTCATCACAACCTTCGCGCCCTCTTTGGCAAACAGCTCGGCCATGGTCTGCCCCATGCCGTAGCTCGCCCCGGAAACGATGGCAACCTTCCCATCCAGCATCTTTGCGTCCATGTGTCATTCCTCCGTTTTTTTGCTTTCTGTGGATATTATATCGCGCCGTCCATCTATAATCAAATACTTGTTTTCTATGCTTTCCTATGCTATAATTGCATAGGAAAAAGATGAGGAGTGACGGTTATGGACATTCGCACGATGCAATACTTTCTCGCGGTGATCCGTGAGGGCACGATCTCGGCAGCCGCCGAGTCCCTGCACGTCGCCCAGCCCTCCCTGTCGCGGCAGATGAAGGATCTGGAGGAAGAACTCGGCGTGACGCTGTTTGAGCGCGGCAACCGGCGAATCACCCTGACGGAGGAAGGACAGGTGTTGCGCCGCCGCGCCGAGGAGCTGGTGCGACTGATGCAGCTGACGCAGGAGGAGATCGCCCAGGTCAAGCACCAACTGACCGGCTCCATCCGCATCGGCGCGGGCGAATCACAGGCGTTCCGGTTTTTTGCCGAAACAGCGGCGACGCTGCTGAAGGAGCACCCAGATGTTCAACTGTACATCACCAGCGGTGATACCCAGGACCTAATGGATGAACTGGACAATGGCCTGATCGACTTCGCGCTGATCTTCAGCGATTTCGACCGCGAAAAATACCGTTCATTCCAGTTGCCCGCTGTGGATCGCTTCGGCGTGCTGATGCGCAGAGATCATCCGCTGGCTTCAAAGCCGGAAATTCAGATGTCAGAGCTTGCCGAAGTCTCCCTCATGATCTCCCGCGCCTCCCAGTCCTACTGGGAGAGCGTCGCAGAGACCAGAAACCTTAATATCATCGGTACCTACAACCTCCTTTTCAACGCCTCACTGCTTGTGGAATCCGGGGCCTGCTGCGTACTGGGCTTTGAAAAGCTGATCCATACTACAGGCGACAGCACACTTTGCTTCCGTCCTCTCGCCGGGCAAAAGAAAACAACCGGTGCGCTGATCTGGAAGAAATATCAGACCTTCTCACCGGCTGTTCAGTTGTTTATCGATCAAATCAGAGCATTTGATCCGCAATAGAACAAAACCCTTATCGGATTGTTTTGACGAAGCAGACATGCGTCTGTACAGATTGATTGTATGATATACAATATATAATGGCTGGCATTCCTTCTATATCGTCAGCCATTTTGTACCATATCAGGGTTTTGTCTCTCGCATTCCTAATATAGTCAATGACCGTCAAATCGCGCTATGATTTTACACTTTCTCAATCTGTTACAGCACCGCTTAACGTAAATGTCGTTTCTGTCTATCTATCTCAGAATTTATACAGCACATTGCATAATTCCTGCCATCTTACACTCTGGACGATTACTGACCAATCGTCCAAAGTGGATTCATTTTGGTAATTAGCCGGAAGAAAACGAACGAAATTCATTTTTTCAAATAGACTCCTGTGAGCAACGGTAAAACGTTCGTTTTCTTGAAATGAAGCCACCACCTTCTAAAATTGCATATTTTGACCTTTTCTAACCTTTACTGATTTGATTTCTGCATTATTCCGATGACAAGAAACCAGAAAAACAGACGCCAGCTTTGTATTAAAGTTGCTGCCCAAGGGTGTGGTGATTAGCCTAATGCTGTTTTAGATGACTAATATCCCCAAAACCCCTGTACTTTCTGCATTTTCCGTGTTATACTATAGTCAGAGCAAAAAGCCGAATGGTAATTAGCCTAAATGTACCCAGTCTTGGTTGAAACAAGACAACCATTCACACGCATCATTCTTCGTTGTCGATTTTGCTATAAGGTTCCAACACTTCTTATAGCAAATTGCTATAAAACGTCGTTACCAATCTGTTCAGGAATTTCCTGCATTGGACGGGTTTGAAGGGAGACATACCCTCTTCATTTGTATGGTTTGCTATAATACCTCAATAACTCTTATAGCATCATGCTATAAACCATCGTTAGGAGTGTGTTAATCCTGCGGCTAACAAGACTGTCACTATAGTAGAACCGGATTTAAGGTGAAATCCCTTTTCCGGCATTATTATATCGGTATTTATGCTCGTGTCAGCACAGGTAGTACCGAACAACTACATAGTCTTGGAGCTCAGGTTTCTGCATTCATGGCACTATATGACTCTGCTTGAGAGGTTTCCAGGAATTGATATTAATCAGTTTAATGAAATCCAGAAAAGGCGTAATCTTCCTGAACTCGGCTCAAGGAAGAATTACAAACATATAAAAGGCATAACGTAGTGTTGCCGGAATAAATAGAGGGACAAGTATGGAAAGCAATCAGATCCTTTTGGAGACCAAGCTCGTCAGCAATATCAAGGGGACGTTTTTCGTCCCCTCCTATCAGCGCGGGTATCGGTGGGGCCAGGATGAGGTCCTCCGGTTTTGAATGACGTTTACACAAACGGAAAGAAACATTATTGTCTACAGCCGGTGGTGGTCCGCAAGAGCGGTGATCCTATTCCGGTATCTTCAACGTGATCGTGTTGAACGAAGCGTCGCAGCCCTCGGCAAACACGCCGATGTGCGCGCCGTCGATAGAATGGCCAATGCGGGAGCTGAGGGCCTTTTCGTTGTCGATGTACATGACGACGATCTCATTCTCGCACACCAGCGTCACGTGATGGACCGGGCTTTTGGAGAAGTCGAACCGGGTGATCGCCATCGGCGGATAGTCGTCCAGCTCCGTCACCTCGTAGCCCTCGTAGTGCAGCAGGTTCCGTTCGGCGTCCAGACACAGCGCGGTCCAGGCCTCGTCCGCCTCACTGCCGCCGAAGGCGAATCCGGCGCAGCCGTCCGCGCCCAGCTTTACCTCGCACTCCAGCAGCATCGTCGGCGCGCGCACGCCCATGTCCGCCAGCGCGGTTTCACCGTCTGTTGCCGCAAGCGCAATGTCGTTCCCGTCGATCTCTGTCTTTCCCCCGGCGTTCACGGCCTGAAAGCGCTGCTCCACGGTGAAGTAATCCCGGAGGGACTCCGGCGCCTTCACGCCCAGCGATTTGTCCGCGCGCTGGACCAGCTGGTGGTTGAGCACATTGCCCGCCCACTGGTAGATGCCGGAATCCGCGGACAGCCCGGCACGGCCCAGCCAGCCGCAGAGATAGGTGTTCCCGTTCCACTGGGCGGACTTGGCCGCGTAAAACACGAAGCCGTTGCCCTCCATCAGGCCCTGGCCGTCCAGTATGTTGTCCTCCGGCGCGGCAAAGGGACCGTTCCTGGATTCGCCGATGGCGTAATAGGTGACGCAATCCCAGCTATAGGTCAGATACCAGGTATCTCCCATGCAAAACAGGTCCGGGCACTCCAGCATGTACTGGGCCCGTGGCGCATAGATCGGACCCTCGAAGGTCCATCGTTTCAAATCCGGCGAGGTATACTTCGCGACCACGCCACCCAGCGCGTCCTCCCGCGCCGCGATCAGCAGCCAGTAGCACCCATCCTCCTCCATCCAGAATACCTCCGGATCCCGGAAGTCGTCCCTGGAATAGCCGTCCGGGCTGAAAAAGGTATCCTCCGGGTGTTTTTCCCAGCGCACACGATCCACGCTCGTGGCATGCATGACGCACTCCTTGCCCATGCCGCCGTTACCGGTATCGTTATGGCCGGTATAAAAGAGATGGTACAGCCCTTCCCGGTCCCGCATGACGGAACCGGTACCCAGCGCCGGGTCCGGGTCGGACATCAGGCCGTATTCCAGCATCATGCCGTCGTCCTCGTAGCCGACGAAGTCATCGGTTGTAAACCGGTAGATGGGATGATAGCCCTGGCCGTTGTGGTCGGTATCGTACAGGTAATAGAGCTCCAGCGTTCCCTCTTCCGTCACAAAGGGCATGGTATCGCCCACATAGCCGCCCTCCGGCGCGGGGTACAGGCGATAGTCCACCGGCACGTATACGCCGTTCGCAGTGCCCGCCGACGCCTCTGCGGCGACAAAGAGAAACAGGGCCATCAGAAGGCCTGCTGTGACGATCTTCCTGGTCTTCATGGTTTGCGATCCCTCCCGCAATCATGGCGGATGTAGAAGGACTGGATGCCGGTGATATCCCGGCGTCCAGCCCATAAATGAATCAATCAGAAGTTGTATTCCTTGCACATCGGCGCGTTGTTCCTGTAGGACGCCTCGTCGAACCAGATCAGGTTGTTGCCCGTAGCCTTGTCGAACAGTTGGATCAGGCGCGGCTGGGTGGTGAAGCTGATGGTCTTGCCCATGGAAACGTCGACGGTCAGGTCGACGGTGGGGATCACCATGACCACCTCGTCGTTGTTGGAGCGGGTGTGCAGGTTCACCTCGGTGCCCAGCATCTCGGAGACCTCGATCAACGCGCTCAGCTTGCCCTCGCCCACGGTGATGTGCTGCGGGCGGATGCCGGCCACGATGTCGCAGGGCTTCTGGTTCTTGTCGCGCAGCACCCTCTGCTGGAAGGCATCCAGCTCGAACTTCACGCCGCGGATCTCCGCATAATAAACCCCGTTCTCCAGCAGCAGCTTGCAGTTGTCAAAGAAGTTCATCACAGGCATGCCGATGAAGCCGGCCACGAACAGGTTCACGGGCTTGTTGAACACCTCGACCGGTGTGCCGATCTGGTTCACGAAGCCGTCCTTCATGATGACGATTCGGTCGCCCAGGGTCATGGCCTCGGTCTGGTCGTGGGTGACGTACATGAAAGTGGTGTTGATCCTCTGGCGCAGCTTGATGATCTCGGCGCGCATCTGGTTGCGCAGCTTGGCGTCCAGGTTGGAAAGGGGCTCGTCCATCAGGAATACCTTGGGGTCGCGCACCATGGCGCGGCCGATGGCCACGCGCTGGCGCTGGCCGCCTGACAGGGCTTTGGGCTTGCGCTCCAGGTACTGGGTGATGTCCAGGATCTGGGCGACCTCCCGCACCTTCTTGTCGATGACGCTCTTCGGCGTCTTCTTCAGCTTCAGCGCGAAGGCCATGTTGTCGTACACCGACAGGTGCGGATACAGCGCATAGCTCTGGAAGACCATGGCGATGTCCCGATCCTTGGGGGCCACGTCGTTGCACAGCCTGCCGTCGATGTACAGCTCGCCGTCGGAGATGTCCTCCAGGCCGGCGACCATGCGCAGGGTGGTGGACTTGCCGCAGCCGGAGGGGCCGACCAGCACGATGAATTCCTTGTCTGCGATCTCCAGATTCACGTCGTGAACCGCCACGACGTTGCCGTCGTAAACCTTCTTCAGATCCTTCAGCAAAACAGTGGACATAACGATTGCTCTGGCAGCCCGGATTCCTCCGGGTCCGTCTCGCGTCACGTATCAAACGCCGATGCGCCTCTCGTGAACCGCATTACGGCAGGTCTCCACACTGCCGCACCGCGAGCCTGCGGGCTTGCTTCCTCCTTCTTGAATGTGAACGGGGCCAATATGTGGAGTGGCGCCGCCCCATTGGAATGTGGTCGAAAGTTCAATGGTACCGGTTGTGTCAGTGTTCGTTCAGTATCGCTTCCACCTGGCAGAGCTGTGGCATGGAGCGGATCGCGCCCTTCCTGGTGGTCACCAGGTAGGCCGCCGCATTGGCGTAGCGGAGCATGGTCCGCAAATCCTCCCTTGAAAGGCATTCCAGGCCGTGGTCCAGGACGAAATTCAGCACACTGGCGCAGAAGGTGTCCCCCGCGCCGGTGGTCTCGACGGTACCGCCCAGCAGGAAGCTGGGAACGAATACCTTCTTGTCCCCGCAGAAGGCATAGCTCCCGTTGGCCCCGGCGGTGACGTTCAGCAGCCGGAGGTTCGAAAAGCGTTCTTTGAGGAGCCTTGCGCCCTTCTCGTAATCCGATGTGTCTGTGAGGAATTCGATCTCGTTGTCGGCGATCTTCACCACATCCGCCTGAGAAAGCCCCCAGAGCATCTGGGCCCTGGCATCGTTCAGGCTGTCCCATAGGGGCGGGCGCAGGTTCGGATCGAAGGAGACGATCGCCCCGGCCGACTTCGCGGCCTGCACCGCGGCCTTGGTGGCCTGGCGCACGGCCTCGTGGGTCATGGAGAGCGTTCCGAAGTGGAAAATCCGGGTATCGCGAAGCATGTCCAGAGGCAGCTCGTCCTCGGTGAGCATCATGTCCGCGCCGGGATTCCGGTAAAAGGAGAAATCCCTGTCGCCGTAGGCGTCCGTCTTGACGAAGGCCAGCGTGGTATGGACGGCGTCGTCCATGCGCAG
>ONJE01000214.1 GCA_900318045.1 uncultured Eubacteriales bacterium | reverse complement strand
AAGGCGGACTACGTCGTCGCCACCGATCCGATTCAGGTTCATCTGCCCACCGGCCAGGAGGTCGTAACCTATCTGTCAGCCCTGGTTCAGGATCAGGAGTCATACATCGGTCGGCATTTCAAGCCCATCGACGAGATTGTCCTGGACGACGGGGTTGTCGCACGCATCTATGAAAAAGCCGATGCGTTCACAGATGATGATCTCCGGCAGCTGCGGGAACACTATGAGGCGCTGTATCCCGACCATCCGAAAAAGTTTGCGGACAGAATCCAATGAGCCCACACGGCCAAAAACCTTCCCTTCACCAATGACATGGCCCCTTCCCCAGATGGAAAGGCTTTTGCTCCCGTCGATACTTCTGCCCGTTTTCATAGAAAAGGAGGTTCCCCAATGACCGAGAAAAAAACCCCCGTCTTTGTCACCCTCGACGGCAACGAGGCCGCGGCCTACGTGGCCTACGCCTTTACCGAGGTCGCCGCCATCTACCCCATCACGCCCTCCAGCCCCATGGCGGGCAAGACCGACCTGTGGTCGGCCAAGGGCAAGCAGAACCTGTTTGGCCAGACCGTTCGGCTGGTGGAGATGCAGTCGGAGGCCGGCGCGGCGGCGGCGGTGCACGGCGCGCTGCAGACCGGCGCGCTGGCGACGAGCTTTACCAGCTCCCAGGGGCTGATGCTGATGATCCCGGTGCTGCACCGCATCGCCGGCGAGCGCCTGCCGGGGGTGCTGCACGTGGCGGCCCGCACGGTGGGCACCCACGCCATGTCCATCTTCGGGGATCATTCCGACGTGATGAACTGCCGCCAGACCGGCTTCGCCATGCTGTGCACCGGCAGCGTGCAGGAGGTCATGGACCTGGCCGGGGTGGCCCACCTGGCCGCCATCAAGGGGCGCGTGCCCTTCCTGCACTTCTTCGACGGCTTCCGCACGAGCCACGAAATCGACAAGGTGGAACAGATCTCCTATGAGGATCTGCGTTCCCTGCTGGACATGGACGCCGTGGACGCCTTCCGCGACCATGCCCTGAACCCGGAGCACCCGATGATCCGCGCCACCGTGCAGAACCCGGACATCTTCTTCCAGGTGCGGGAGGCCAGCAACGCCGATTACGACGCCCTGCCCGACCTCGTCGAGGACTACATGGCGAAGCTCGGCAAGATCACCGGCCGCACCTATCATTGCTTCGATTATTACGGCGCGCCCGACGCCGAGCGCGTGGTGGTGGCCATGGGCTCCGTGGCCGGTTGCGTGCAGGAGGTCGTGGACGCCCTGAACGCGCGGGGCGAGAGGGTAGGCTTCGTACAGGTGCACCTGTTCCGCCCCTTCGACGTGAAGCGCTTCGTGGCCGCCCTGCCCGAGACCGTGAAGGCCGTGGCGGTGCTGGACCGCACCAAGGAATCCGGCAGCGCCGGCGAGCCGCTGTACCAGGACGTATGCACCGCCCTTCGCGGCAGGAACGACCTGACCGTCGTCGGCGGTCGCTACGGCCTGTCCAGCAAGGACACCACCCCCGCCCAGGTCGCCGCGGCGTTTGAAAACCTGAAGGCGGCGCATCCCGTCAACCGCTTCACCATCGGCATTGTTGACGACGTGACCCACCTGTCCCTGCCCGACGCGCCCCTGAAGCCCTCGGACGAGGGCGTGGTGAGCTGCAAGTTCTGGGGCCTCGGCGGCGACGGCACCGTGGGCGCGAACAAGAATACCGTGGAGATCATCAACAGCCACACCCCGATGTTCGCCCAGGCGTACTTCGAGTACGACGCCAAGAAGAGCTTCGGCGTCACCAAGAGCCACCTGCGGTTCAGCGACCATCCCATCCGCGCCTCCTACTACGTGAAGCACGCGGACTTCGTGGCCTGCCACAACCCCACCTACATCGAGCATTACGACATCGCCGAAGAGGTCAAGCCCGGCGGCACGCTGCTGCTGAACTGTCCCTGGGACGCGGCGGCGCTGGAAAAACACCTGCCCGCCCACGCCAAGCGGACCATCGCGAATAACGGCATCCGCTTTTACACCATCGACGCCGTGAAGATCGCGGAGGACCTGGGGTTGGGCAACCACTTCAACATGGTGCTGCAATCGGCGTTCTTCTACCTGATGTCCATCATTCCGGTCGTGGAGGCCATTGAGTACATCAAGGCCGCCGTGAGGAAGACCTACTTCGCCAAGGGCGAGGACGTGGTGAACCGGAACCTTGCCGCCGCCGACGCGGGCGGGAAATACCTGGTGAAGGTGGATGTCCCCGAAAGCTGGAAGGACGCCCAGGACGCCCCCGCGCCCGCGCGGGACGTGCCCGGGGTGGTCACGAAGCTGCTGGACCCCATCAATGCCCAGAAGGGCGACGACCTGCCCGTCAGCGCCTTTGAAAGGTATGCCGACGGCGTGATGGACATGGGCCTGACCGCCTTCGAAAAGCGGGGCATCGCCACCCGTGTGCCGGTCTGGGACGCGGACAAGTGCATCCAGTGCAACAAGTGCAGCTACGTCTGCCCCCACGCGGTAATCCGGCCCTATCTGGTCAATGACAGTGAGAAGGCCACCGCCCCCGCAGGCGTCAGCGTCGTGCCCGCCAAGGGCAAGCAGGCCGCCGGCTTCGGCTTCACCATGGCTGTGAGCAACCTGGACTGCACCGGTTGCGGCTCCTGCGCGAACGTCTGCCCGGCGAAGGCCCTGACCATGACCCCCGTGGCCCAGGCCCCGGACACGCGCGCCGCCTGGGACTGGGCGCTGAAGCTCGCGGGCAAGGGCGACGTGTTCGACCCCTACACCGTCAAGGGCAGCCAGTTCCGCCAGCCGCTGCTGGAGTTCAGCGCCGCCTGCGCGGGCTGCGGCGAGACCCCCTACGCCAAGCTGCTGACCCAGCTGTACGGCGACAGGGTGTACTGGGCCAACGCCACCGGCTGCTCCCAGGCCTGGGGCTCGGCCATGCCCGGCATCCCCTACACCGTGAACCGCTGCGGCAGGGGCCCGGCCTGGTCCAACTCGCTGTTTGAAAACAACGCCGAGTTCTCGCTGGGCATGGTGCTGGCCGTGCAGCAGCAGCGGGACGCCCAGTGCCGCAGGGTCGTCGCCTACCGCGAAGCCCACGGCGATGACGGCGCGGTGAAGGTGGCCATCGACAACTGGCTGTCCACCTATGACGACATCGACCTGAACGGCGAATACGCCGACAAACTCATCGCCATGCTGGAGCGGCAGGGCGACGCCGCCGCGAAGGCCATCCTGCGCCACAGGGACATGCTGGCAAAGAAGACCTTCTGGATGTTCGGCGGCGACGGCTGGGCCTACGATATCGGCTTCGGCGGCCTGGACCACGTGGTCGCAAGCGGCGAGAACGTGAACGTTCTGGTGGTGGACACCGAGGTCTACTCCAACACCGGCGGCCAGTCCTCCAAGGCGACCCCCGTGGGCGCGGTGGCCCAGTTCGCCGCCAGCGGCAAGAAGCGTCCCAAGAAGGACCTGGGCGGCATGCTGATGACCTACGGCAACGTGTACGTGGCCCAGGTGGCCATGGGCGCGGACAACGCCCAGCTGGTGAAGGCCCTGAAGGAGGCCGAGCACTTCGACGGCCCCAGCGTGGTCATCGCCTATGCCCCCTGCCAGAGCCACGGCCTGAAGTGCGGCATGGCGAAGGTGCAGGACGAGATGAAGCGGGCCGTGGAGGCCGGATACTGGCACCTGTACCGCTACAACCCCGACGCCGACCCGAAGTTCACCCTGGATTCCAAGGCCCCCACCATGGACTACGAGGAATTCCTGAACGGCGAGGTGCGCTACGCCTCGCTGAGGCGCACCTTCCCCGAAAACGCCGAGGCCCTGTTCAGCGAAGGCGCGCGGCTGGCGCAGGAAAGGTATGAGAAGCTGGCGAAGGAAGGAAGCAGGGAATGAACCTCATCTACGCCAAAACCGTCACGATACTCCCCAGCCAGGTGGACGCCTGGGGCAAGCTGAGCCTCGATCACACCTTCGACCTGTTCATGGACACCGCCACCGAGGCGGCGGGAGCCATGGGCGTGGGCTGGGACTTCCTGATTCAAAGGGGCCTGTTCTGGATCACCGTGAAGGCCCGGGTGCGCTTCATCGACCCGCCCGGGCTGCTGGACACGGTGGAAGTGGTCACCTGGCCGGAAGCCCCCGGCGAGATGCGCTGCAATCGCCATTACGAGATCCGCAGGGACGGCGCGGTGCTGGCCCGGGGCATGACGGAATGGGCCATCGTCAGCGTGCAGGACGGCAAGCCCCGACCCATGGCGGACATACTGCCGGCGGACCTGGAATACCCGGATGCCCTCGCCTGCCCCGAGCCCTTCGCCAGGATCAGCAGCCATTTTGCCGACCCGCCCTTCGCCCACCACCTGGTGACCAACACCGACATCGACATGGCCCGCCACATGAACAACGTGGCCTACGTCCGCGCCATTATGAACGCCTTCCCGCTGAAGGCGTGGAAGGCGCTGAACGTCAGGCAGATGGATGTTATCTTCCTCACCTCCGCCCACGAGGGCGACGCCCTGCGCTTCCAGCAGCGCCGCAGCGACAGCGCGCTGGACATAAGGGGCGAGCTGCCCGACGGAAGGGTAAGCGTGCTGGCGCGGCTGACGACGGAGGGGTAAATATCTGTAGCGGCATCCCGTGCGCGGGAAGCGTGCGCGATTCCCCTTTGCGCCTGCGCCGCCATCCATATGCCTTCCCCCGGTGGGGAAGGTGGGCCAGCCGCAAGGCCGGGTCGGATGAGGTCCCCTCGTGCTGCGCCTCGCACGCACATTACACAATGCGTCGTGCGACAGCAAGAACCTCATCCGTCTTTGGCGAAACAATGCAAGCATTTTTCGTCAAATCCACCTTCCCCACCGGGGGAAGGCTTTTGGGTCAACTTATCCTAGAGTGTGTTTCTAAAATGAGGGATGTGCAGTTTCGAGTGGATTGGGCTGCATTTCAAGGCGATTTTCCGAAGGCTTAGTGGGGCTAAGTCAAGGGA
>ONJE01000003.1 GCA_900318045.1 uncultured Eubacteriales bacterium | reverse complement strand
TCCCTTGACTTAGCCCCACTAAGCCTGCGGAAAATTGCCTTGAAATGCAGGCAAATCCACTCGAAATTGCATCTCCCTGCATTTAGAAACACACTCTAGTATTAAATCAGAATCGGTATATCCTGTGCCACTCCTCCGTGAACGTGCCGTCCTCGTTTCGCAGCACCAGGGGCGGCAGCCAGTGCAGGCCCTCGCCGCCCTGTTTGACGCCCTCCAGCAGCACGAACTTCGGGACGCGACCGGCGACACCGTGCACGGTGCGCACGCGCTTGGGGGCGATACCGGAATCATCCATGGCCCGCATCAACTCATAGGCCCGGGGAGCGGGGTAGATGGCGCAGAACCGGCCACCGTTCTTCAGCAGCATCGCGGCGGACTGGGCGACGGCGGAGGGGGTCAGGCCGCCCTCGTGGCGGGCGATGCGAAAGGTTTCGCTCTGGCTCTCCAGCGCCGCGCCGCTGCGCCCGTAGGGGGGATTGCATACCGCCAGGGAATAGCGCCCAGCGCCCAGCGCCCGCCAGGCCTCGCGCATATCCAGGCAGTGCACCCGAATTCGATCCTGTAATGCGTTCAGCGATACGCTTCGATCGGCCATATCGGCCACGTCCGGCTGTAATTCCACGGCGTCTACCGTCATGTGGGGCTGGTGGCCCGACATCAGCAGCGCGATGGCACCGGTGCCGCAGCCAAGGTCCACGGCCTTTTCGCCCTTCCGGGGCGTGGCAAAATCCGCCAGCAGCACGCTGTCGGTGCCGAAGCGAAACGCGTCGGGGCGCTGGATCAGCTTCAGGCCTTCGCATTGCAGGTCGTCCAGCCGCTCGCCGGGGAGCAGCGTGATTTCGTTGCGCGTCATTGTCCGTTCCAGTGGTAGATCGTCGCGCCGTTCATGTGCTCCATGTAGCTGGGCTCGGCCCAGCCGCCGCTCTCGCTGGTGCCGATGACCATGCCGTCGCCGGTGCCGATGGCCATGACCATGTTGACGGCGTTGTCGCCGTTGCTCTGAAAGGCGACGATGTCGCCGGCCCCAACCTCGTCGATGGACTGCACCTGCTGGGCAGCCATGCCGATCAGGTCCTCGGGGATGGTGACAGGAAGTCCCGCTGCCACACACACATACTGCACGTAGCTGAACCCGGGGTACAGATCGTCCTCCTCGCCCGTAAAGGACGCGCCGATGTGGGCCTTCGCGATTTCCAGGATGCGGGCGCGGGCGGCAGCGTCGGCACTCTCAAGCATGGCGGTGAAGCGCTGCTGTACGCCGGCGTCCAACATGTTGGGGGCGGTGTCCGCCATCAGCCGGGACGAGGTCTCCGCGTCCAACAGGCCGGTGGCCTCCAGGTTGGCTGCGGTCTGGAATAACCTCACGGCGGTCTCGGTGGCGTAGCCATACTCGCCTGTCATGGCGTTGTCGAAGAAGCCCAGGGCGTTCAGCCGCGATTGCACCGCTCGCACGTTTTCGCCGGAGTCGCCGAACTTCATCACGTCGGCACTGCCATTCGTCGCCCCGGATCGTGAATAGATCGCGGCCCATGTGGCGGCGTCAGCCTGGCCGGTGACCGGCAAACCGCTGTTCCGCTGGAAGGCTTCCACGGCCTGCCGGGTCAGTTCGCCGAAGCAGGCGGTGTGACTGCCGGTGAAGTAGCCCATTTGGCCAAGGCGGTTTTGCAGCACGTATACATTCAAGCCCGTATCGCCCTCGCCCGCGCTCATCTCGGTCAGGAAGGCGGGCCAGGTGATGGGGGAATCGGCCATCAGCCGTATCAGCGTCGCGCCGTCGGCCACGCCGGTGATGGGCAGCCCGTTGACCATCTGAAAGCTCTCTACCGCCTGGCGGGTGATTTCATCGAAAGTGCCGGAGGGCTCGCCGGAAAAATAGCCGTAATCCTTCAGGTGGCGCTGCATCACCAGCACGTCGTTGCTGGATGCGCCTACCTCCAACGCTGTCATCTGGGCACAGGCGTTGGCAAAACGGGTCAGGTAATCCTGGCGGGAAACCGCTTCGGAGCTCTCCAGTCGCTCCAGTGTGGCGTTGTCCGCAAGGCCGGTGACCTCCAGACCGTTGGCCTGCTGAAAGCTCTCCAGGGCAGCGCGGGTTTCGGCGTCGTAGGTGGAATCGCTGCTGCCGCTGAAGAAGCCCAGCTCAGCGAGTCGCTGCTCCAGGCGCACCACCTGCTCCGAGGTCATGTCTACAAGGTATTCGGTGTCCACCGGCTCTGACAGCGCGCTGCCGACCAGCGACACAGCGGCCAGCAGCACGAGGATCTTTTTGTATTTCATGGATTTCCTTTCTGAGGCGGGTTCAGCCAGCTTTCTTCAGGTAGCGCAGCGCCATGAAGCCACGCTGGCCTGCGCAATCCACGTAAGCGCAACGGTCATTGAAGGCGTACACGTGGACCGAAGTGCCCTTTGGCACACTGGCCAGGGGCGTACCGTCAAGGTCCGCGCTGCGATACAGGGCCGCGTCGACAGTGGTCGTGGCGTCACATTCCAGGTAGTTCACGCCAGAAGCTTCAACCGGCCGGGCCTCCGTCAGTTCCAAAGTGTCGATGCGCATGTAGCCCATGACGCCATCGGCGTTCACACAAGCCCACGCGCCGTTGTAAGCGCCCAGCTGAACCTGCGTGCCCCTGTCCAGGTGGGTGAGGGGCGCGTCGGATTCGCTCCAGGAGGGGTACAGCGGGGCTTTATCGGAGATGACGGTGGCAAAACGCTTTCCCTTCACGGTGGTGATTCTGCCACCCTCGATAGCGCTGCTGTCGCGTTGAGGCGGGGTATCGGACAGCCCGCTGCGCAGCACGTACCCGGTGATACCCCGGGCGCGTACACATGCCCACTTGTCGTTGTAGGCGCCCAGGCGGACCTTCTCGCCGGCTTTCAGCGTGGTCAGTATGTCGGCGTCGGTGGAATAACTCTTGAACAGGGACAGCGCGTCCACGCTGACATAGCGGTAGGGCTTGTTCTTGAGCACGATGATGTCGCCGCCTTCGATTTCCGCGCGTTCGGGGGCGTTGACCTGCTGAACGGCGGAAAGCGACGTCAGCTTCACGAAGCCGGTTGCACCGTCGGCGGTGCGCACCTGGGCCCAGGTGTCGTTGTAGGCCAGTATCCGTACCCGGGCGTCCTTTTCCAGCGTCAGCAGCGGGGAGACAGAATCGTCGGTGTTGACGTACAGACTGGCCTGCTCGGTCAGCAGCCCGTACAGGTTGTCCTGGGCGGTGATGACGTCGCCTGCATTCGCAGCGGCTTCGCTGCCCTGGAGGGTCAGGGCGCTGCGGGGGATGAACCCTTCGACATCGGCGGCGGTGGTGATCAGCGCCCACTTGTCGGAGTAGGCGTTCAGGCGCACCTGTGTGCCTGCGGGCAGAGTTTCGATGACCAGGGCGGTTTTGACGGGCAGCTGGAGTATCTCTGCCGGACCGCCGCTGACCCGGGCGTAGGCTTCGCCCTGGACCTGCGCCGCGGTGACGCCCGTCAGGGCGAAGGATGTCAGCGCGTCGGTGTGTATGAAGCCGTACAGCTTGCCGCTGCTGATGGCGGCCCATTCGCCCCTCACGGCATAGACCGTGGTGCTCGCCCCCGCTGGCAGCGTGGTCCGGGCAGCACCGGTATCGTCGGCGCTCTCATACAGCCGGGTCTTCTGCTTCAGGCGGGCGGTGGCGATGGGCTGGGCGGTGGGGGAGGCCGCGGTTACATCTTCGGCTTTGCCGATGGATTTGTCGGTTAGCTGTTCGCGTCGAAGGCTGATGCCGGGATAGTAGTATTCGAGGATTGTCTCGCAGGAGAGCCCCTTGCGCGCCATGGCCTGGGCGCCGCGCTGGCTCATGCCTACGCCATATCCCTTGCGACGAAATGAAATCTCAAAGGCCTGGTCGATGTGAGTGACCCATACGGTTTCGTTGTCCTCGTCGTTGATGCTCAGATCGTACCACTGTTCCAGAGCGCCATAGGTGGGAATGTGTACCGTTACGTTGGCCTCTGCGCCGCTGCCGGTTTCGACGGCCAGCGCAAAGGCCAGTGAGCGATAGAGCTTGCTCGGGGCGTCGAAGCGGGGATCTTCAGGCTGTATGGCTTCGATGGCGATGATCTGCGCGCCTTCGGGATTCAGGCCTTGCCGGGCGAGCTGCTCGGCTATGCCCGCGTCGAGGGCAGCCCGCAGGTGGACATCCAGGTCGGCGGCATCCTCGCGGAGGGTGGCAGTCTTCCGGACGCCGCCTTCGAGATCATAGGGATCGTCCATGACAACGCTGTAGGGCAGCGTCGCGTCGAAGGCATTGGCCGAGGATTCCGTCTGGCCGCCGTTGGAATCGCAGAAGTAGCAGGTGGCGGGGGTGTCGCCATAGAAGGCGAGCATGCCCTTGGTCTCGCGCACGGCCTTTACGGCATCGGCGTACTCTGCGGCATCGTTGTAGCCGCGAAAGCTGAGGGCCTCGCCGGAATCGGACAGGTCGTAGTCCGCACCGTTGCGGGCAGACTTGCGCTGGAGGGCGTAGTTGCGGGCCACGATGGCCTGGGCTTTCAACGCCTCGATGCTGCTGGAGGGGGACATTTCGTTGCCTACCACGCCGTAAAGGTAGTCCTCGATGTAGATGCGCAGTACCGCGGAGATGGAGTCGCCGGAAGCGGTGAGACAAAGATCCCCGCAGAAGCGGTTGGAGAGGGCAGGGGTGATGAAGGTCATGCCTGCGCTGCCGGTTTCACCGCGACGCAGGGTCGCGGAGGGGCCGAGGCTTATGTGCTTGTCCCCGATGGCGAGCGTCAGGCTGCCTGCCCTGGCGGAAAGGGTCACTTTCGTTCCCGAGGGTATGCGCACCGGGGTGTCGGTGGCGAGAGCATAGTCACAATTGGCGCGCATGGTCAATGTGCCGGGGGAGCCCAGCCGGGCCAGTTTGACCCGCAGCATGCCGTCGTATTCCGCCCGGGCTGCGGCGAACAGCAACGCAAACAGCGCCAGCGCGATGCACAGTATGCGCGCGCAGGCGTTGACAGCCTTCTGTTGAATCGCTTCTCGCATGAAAGCCCTCGTCGGTACTTCTTGATCTTATGTAGGCGATGGACCCGCCGGCGAATGCCGACAAATAGGCCATCTTCTTAAATTTCTATCCCCGTGACTGTTTTCCTGCCGTGACATAGATTTGTGAGAATATCGAAATGCTTTTGTCAGATGTAATGCGATTATAAGGCAAGTCAAGGGACTTCAACGTCGGTATGGCGGAAAAGTCGCCGCAGGATTGTATAGGTTTAGGTTGAGATTAGTATTAATTCCGCGATAGTGAAAGATACTGTCAATATAAAAAATCCCGCCGAAGCGGGATTCTACTGTTGCTTTGCTTATGCCTCGGAAGGCGCGCCAACGGGGCAAACCCCGGCGCAAGCGCCGCAGGACACGCAGGTATCGGCGTCGATCTGGAACTTACCATCGCCCTCAGAGATGGCGGAAACGGGACACTCCTCAGCGCAGGCGCCGCACGCCACGCACTCATCACTGATATGATATGCCATGTTTAGTACCTCCTGTTTTGTTTGTGAGACCATTATACACCCAAAATAGTAAAAATGCAATATCCGCGGGTCAAAAAATGCAAAACAGACAAATTAAATAGTTATCTTAAACTAACATAGGGGATTAAGGGCGAAAAACTGCAAGTTCCCGGACCAAAAATGCAAAAACAATCCCCGACCCAACGGGTCGGGGAAACGCCCTGATCGTATCAGATGATCTCCACGAAGACGGGCTTGTCGGTCTTGACGGAAGCGGCCTTGACCACGGTACGGATTGCCTTGGCGATGCGGCCCTGCTTGCCGATGACCTTGCCCATGTCGTCAGGATCGACGCGCAGCTCGATCACGATGCTGTCCTCGTTTACGACCTCGCGGACATCCACAGCCTCTGGCTTGTCCACCAGGGCCTGGGCGATGTATTTGACCAGTTCAACCATCTTACAGGACTCCGCCCTTCTTGAGCAGCCCGCGGACGGTGTCGGTGGGCTGCGCGCCCACGCCCAGCCAGTACTTGGCGCGCTCATGGTTGATCTTCATCTCAACGGGCTCGGACACGGGATTGTAATAGCCGATCTCCTCGATGAAGCGGCCGTCGCGGGGGTTGCGGCTGTCGGTGACTACCAGGCGATAGAAGGGCTTCTTCTTCATGCCCATCCTCTTCAAACGAATCTTGACCATTTGGATTGCCTCCTTAATAATATCAGGTAATTGTATATAAATACGGGTTTAACCGGTATTTATCAGAACTTCGGCATTTTCCCGAAGGGAATGCGCATCCTGCCGCGCTTGCCGGCGCCCATCATGCTCTTCATCATACTGCGGGCCTGGTCGAATTGCTTGAGCAGCAGGTTCACGTCCTGTACGGTGGTGCCGCTGCCCGCGGCCACGCGGCGCTTGCGGCTGGCATTGAGAATGTCGGGGTTGCGGCGCTCCATGCGGGTCATGGACAGTATGATGGCCTCGTTCTTCTTCTGGGCCTTGCTCACTGCTTCTTCGTCGATGTCGACGTCCTTGATCTTGCTGCCCACGCCGGGGATCATCTTCAGCAGGTCGGTGATGCTGCCCATCTTGTTCATCTGCTTCAGCTGTTCAAGATAGTCCTCCAGCGTGAAGCTGTTGGTGCGCATCTTGCGGGTCAGGTCGATGGCCTGCTGCTCGTCAAAGTTTTCCTGGGCCTTGTCGATCAGCGTCAGCACGTCGCCCATGCCCAGTATGCGGCTGGCCATGCGGTCCGGGTGGAAGGGCTCGATATCCGTCAGCTTTTCGCCGATGCCCGAGAACTTGATGGGCTTGCCCGTCACCGAGCGCACCGAAATGGCCGCGCCACCGCGGGTGTCGCCGTCGAGCTTGGTGAGGATCACGCCGTCCACGCCCAGCTGCTCGTTGAAGGTCTTGGCCACGTTCACGGCGTCCTGGCCGGTCATGGCGTCCACCACCAGCAGAATTTCCTGGGGTTTGACCGCGGCGCGGATGTCCCGCAGTTCCTGCATCAGGTTCTCGTCAATATGCAGTCGGCCGGCGGTATCGATGATCACCGGGTCGCGGCCGTAATATTTCGCGTAGTCCACGGCTTCCTTCGCAATTTCAACGGGGTTGCCCTGGCCGCGCTCGAACACTTCCACGTCCACCTGGCCGCCAACCACCTGCAATTGCTTGATGGCGGCGGGACGGTACACGTCGCAGGCCACCAGCAGGGGCTTTTTGTTGTCCTTCTTGAGCATGTTGCCCAGCTTGGCGCACATGGTGGTCTTGCCGGCACCCTGCAGGCCGACCATCATGTAGATCGTCGGGGCCTGGGGGGAGTAGGTCAGCCGGGCGTTGGTGCCGCCCATCAGGTTCGTCAGCTCCTCGTTGACGATCTTGATGACCTGCTGGCCCGGGGTCAGGCTCTGCATGATGTCCTGGCCCACAGCGCGCTCGGTGACTTTCTTGACGAAATCCTTGACCACCAGGAAGTTGACGTCGGCCTCCAGCAGCGCCATGCGCACGTCGCGCATAGCGGCCTTGACGTCGGCCTCGTTCAGCTTGCCCTTGCTGTTGAGCTTTTTGAAAGCTCCCTGTAGTTTGTCGGTCAATCCTTCAAATGCCATGGAATATCCTCCGCAAACCGTTCGGTTTGATCAATCCTTTGAAACGATGGCGGCCAGCGCCCTTCGGGCCTCGGCCAGCGCTGCCGCGTCCTCGGGAAGCGCGTGTACCCCATCCAGCAGTTGCAGGCAGCGCCCCGCCAACCGGGCCTGGTCAAGGTGTCGCCGCACCAGCCCCAGCTTGGCCTCATAGCCTGCCAGCTGCCGCTTGGACTTTGCCAGGCTGTCGAACACGCCCTGGCGGGTGATGGACAACTGGTCGGCGATTTCCTGCTGGCTCAGATCCTCCTCGCAGTACAGGCGCATGAGCTCCTGCCGGTGCTCGGTCAGCAACGGACCGTAGAAATCCAGCAGGTAATTCAATTCGACCCGCTCGTCCATATCGGCCATCGCACACGCCCCCGCAAGCAAAATAACTTGACAGCCTGTTCATTATACGCAAAAGCAAGGCCATTGTCAAGCAGTTTTGATTGACAATGGCCCCGCTTCACGAAGATTTGACATGTGACCTTATCCCAGCTTTTTCCGCGTGGTGTCAATGGTGGCCTTCACCGCCTGGGGCGCGGGGCCGCCGGGGAGGTTGCGCTGGCTGACGCAGGTCAGCAGGTCGATGGCGGGGTACACGTCCTCGTCGAAGACCAGGCTGAACTCCCGGTACTCGGACAGGGACAGCGCCTCCAGCGTAGTGCCCCGGTCGATGCAGTACTTCACCAGCCTTCCAACCACGCCGTAGGCATCACGGAAGGGCACACCCTTGCGAACCATGTAGTCGGCGCAGTCAGTGGCGTTGATGAAGCCCGCGGCGGCAGCCTGTTTCATGTTGGCAGGGTGGAAGGTGGCGGTGCGGAGCATCGGGGCCAGCACTGACAGGCTTAGCTCAGCGGTGTCGATGGCGTCGAACAGGGCTTCCTTGTCCTCCTGCATGTCCTTGTTGTAGGCCAAAGGCAGGGCTTTCATGGCGGTCAGCAGTGTCATCAGGTCGCCGTACACCCGGCCGGTCTTGCCCCGCACGAGCTCTGTGATGTCGGGATTCTTCTTCTGGGGCATGATGGACGAGCCGGTGGAGAACTGGTCGGCCAGCGTGACGAAGCGGAACTCCCAGCTGCACCATAGGCAGATCTCCTCGGAGAAGCGGGACAGGTGCATCATCATGATGGACAGGGCAGAGAGCAGCTCAAGCGCAAAATCCCGGTCAGACACGCCGTCCAGGCTGTTCAGGCTGATGTCATTGAAGCCCAGCTGGTCGGCCACGTATTGCCGGTCCAGCGGATAGGTGGTGCCCGCCAGCGCCCCGGAGCCCAGGGGTAGTACCAGCGTGCGCTTTTTGCAGTCGGCGAGCCGGTCGATGTCCCGCAGCAGCATCTGGGCGTAGGCCATCAGCCAGTGGGCCAACGTGATGGGCTGGGCCCTTTGCAAGTGGGTATAGCCGGGCATGACCGTCTCCAGGTGCTTCTCGGCCACGTCACAGAGGGCGGCGACCAGGTCCTTCGCCAGCTCCGCCAGCCGGTCGATCGTGTCGGCAAGGAACATGCGGATGTCCAGGGCTACCTGGTCGTTGCGGCTGCGGGCGGTGTGCAGCTTTTTCCCCGCGGTGCCGATGCGATCGGTCAGCGTGGCCTCCACGAAGGTGTGGATATCCTCGCAGGCCATATCGATCTGGAGCGCCCCGCTGTCTATGTCGGAGAGGATGCCCTTCAGCCCCTCGACGATCTGCGCGGCGTCTTCCTCGCCGATGATGCCCTGCCTGCCCAGCATTTTCGCGTGGGCAATGGACCCGGTGATGTCCTGCCTGTACATGCGGCTGTCAAAGCCGATGGAGTTGTTGATGGCCGAAAGCCTGTCGTCCACGTCGCCGCCGGTGCGGCCTGCCCATAGCTTCATATAATGTTTACTCCTTTGATATTGCTTGATGTCCAATGATACGCGATTCTCGGGGAGCCGTCCTCCACGTAGATGGTGCCGCAGCGCACGAAGCCGTTCTTCTCGATCTGCCGCTGCATCGGCAGGTTTTTGTGGTGGGTGTCGATGCGAACGTTGTCGGAAAGCCCCTTGCAGTAATCCGCCATGCGGCTCACGATGCCGTGGGCCGTGCCGTCGCTGGCCACGCGGTGCACCGTCAGGTAGGGCGCATCGTTCAGCCAGGTGCCGCCTTCGATATACTGATAGGTCGGCTCGTCGCCGGACATCAGCGCAAAGACGCCGTGGATCGTCTCTCCGTCGCAGACGACGTGGCAGATGCCTCGTTGAATGTCCTCGCGGACCAGCGCTTCAGTGGGATAAATATGCGCCCACTGGTCGGGGTTGCCCGAGCGGATCATGAATTCCTGGGCGGCGTGGTAGATGTCCATGATCCTGGACAGATCGCCGGGCGCAGCCTTGCGTATGGTCATGGTATGGTCTCCTTGTACGTCGTCAACAGTTCAGCGCCTTGACCATCGCCCGGTCGTTCAGAACCTCATAGCCGAACTTCCGGTACAGGTCATGGGCGTCACGGGTGATCAGCATGCCGCGAAGCCCCGCGTATTCCGGCAGCGATTCGATGTGCGATACCAGCGCCGTTCCCAAACCCTGGCCCCGGTATCCGGCGTCGATGACCACGTCGCACAGATAATAGGTCGTGGCATGGTCGGTGATGACCCGGGCGAAACCGACCAGGTGCGATTCCCCTTCGACACAGACGCCGAAGCAGGACGAATGGCGCATTGATTTTTCGATCTGCGCCTGTGGGCGACTGTTCGCCCAATAGGTCTGCTTCATCAGCCGGACGACATCCTCCGGCTTTATGTTGTCCGCGCCTTCGACGATACTGTAATGCATGGGATGGCTTTCCTTTCCGTTCACACGGGTATTATACACGATCACCGGCCCGCCCGCAAGGGGCGGACCGGTGTTATGCTTCGGTACCGGTTACAGATTGTTCTTCGCCTTCATCTTCGCGAACACTGCGGTGGGCAGGCCGTACAGGGTGATGAAGCCATCGGCCCAGGTTTGATCGTACACGTCGTCCTCGTCGAAGGTGGCGATCTCCGGGTCGTACAGGCTGTAGGGACTGGTCATGCCCGCACCGATGATGTTGCCCTTGTACAGCTTCAGCTTTACGGTGCCGGTCACGGTCTGCTGGGTCTTCTCGCAGAAGGCGGTCATGGCCTCCCGCAGGGGGGAGTACCACTGGCCGTTGTACACCAGGTCGGCGTACTCCAGGGCCATGCGCTGCTTGTAGTGCTGGGTGGCCTTGTCCAGGCACAGCTGTTCGAGCTTCTCGTGGGCGGCGTAGAGGATGGTTCCGCCGGGGGTCTCGTAAACGCCGCGGCACTTGATGCCCACCAGCCGGTTTTCCACGATGTCGATGATGCCGATGCCGTGCTTGCCGCCCAGCTCGTTCAGCTTCCACACCAGGTCCACGGGGGCCATCTTCTCGCCGTTCAGGGCCACGGGCCAGCCCTTCTCAAAGTCGATGGAGATGTATTCGCCCTCGTCGGGGGCTTCCTCGGGGGTCACGCCCATTTCCATGTTGCCGGCGTATTTCGGTTCGTTGGCGGGGTCCTCCAGCTCCAAACCCTCATGGGACAGGTGCCACATGTTCTTGTCCTTGGAGTAATTGGTCTCCCGGCTGATCTTCAGGGGGATGTTGTGGGCTTCGGCGTAGTCAATCTCCTCGTCGCGGCCCTTGATATCCCAGATGCGCCAGGGGGCGATCACGGGCATGTCCGGCGCGAAGGCCTTGATGGCCAGCTCAAAGCGCACCTGGTCGTTGCCCTTGCCGGTGCAGCCGTGGCAGATGGCGTCCGCGCCCTCGGCCTTGGCGATCTCCACCAGCCGCTTGGCGATGATGGGCCTGGCGAAGGAGGTGCCCAGCAGATAGGTGTTCTCGTACTTCGCGCCCATTTGCATCGAGGGAATCACAACCTCCTCGATGAACTCCTTGTTCAGGTCTTCAACATACAGCTTGCTCGCGCCGGTCTTGAGGGCCTTCTCCTCCAAGCCGTCCAGTTCGCCCACCTGGCCCACGTTGCCGGACACCGCGATGACCTCGCAGCCGGGATAGTTTTCCTTCAGCCAGGGGATGATGATGCTGGTGTCCAGGCCGCCGGAGTAGGCCAGTACGATCTTCTTGTACGCCTTGTTGGTCTTCTTCTTCATGGTTAGCGCTCCTTGCTGCCCCGCGGGCGTGTTTTCTTTCAACTGTGTATATTATAGGCCGATTTTATGCAAAGTCAAGCCCTGTAAACGGCTGATTCAGTTAAATATATGCATATAGAATGTATAATAATGCATAATTATCCAACCTGGCGCAGTATGTCCGGCACGGCCAGCACATTGTTTCGATCCATGGCCTTGTAATCCACCGACCCGCCGGTGACTTCGTTCTCCCGACGGGAGAGCCCGTCCAACGCCTCCCATGGGATCAGGCAGGCGTGGGTCATGCCATCGGCATTCTTGCCGATGCGCCTGACCTCACCCCGACGATACCCATCGCAGCGCTGGCGGTATTCCGCTTCGCTCATTGGCAGATAACCCATCGCCAGGTGAAACGCGCACCAGCGCAAATGCTCCGTGCGGGACAGGTTTTCCAGCCGGGCGACGTTCGGCGGCCAGTGCCCGGCCAGGACTTCCTCGCGGGTGACGCCCGCGGCATGCAGGAAGGCGGGCATGAAATCCGCGGAGGCCCGGCAGCTGGCCCGGTTGAAGGAATCGCAGTTCTTCCAGTCCGCCTCGGCGGAGGGACCGCCGCAGTAGACGTGGTTCAGGATCATGGCGGCCCGGTCCATGCCGCGCACATCCACGTTTTCCAGCCGGTATTCCACGTCGTCGATCAGCGCGGCGTCCGTGGCGCACTGTACGACGCAGGGCTGATCCGCGCGGCTTCGGTACAGCCGGCGCAACGTGTCGGCCAGCTCCGCGTTTTGCTTGCGGCTGCCGGCGCACAGCACGATCATGTCCGGGGTGTTGGCGGCCAGCCGCTTGTAGAACAGGCCGGAATCCGCGTCGGCGGCGTGAAGGACGATGTCATAGCCTGCCATCAGCGCCGGATAACAGGCCTCGAAGGCGCCCTGCAGATCGCTCATGCGCCGGTCGAACACCTCCGCGTGGAAGGCGCTGCCCTCCATTTGGCCGTTGATCAGCAACTGGCGGAGCGTCGCCTGTCCCATCCGTCCGAAGCCCACGACGAATACCCGCAGATCGTTGAGGGCTCGGGCGTTTTCGTCGCAGCGCAAGAAGCCCCAGGGCGGGCGCTTCTCGACGATCAGCCGGGCAACCAGCGCGTATCGGTCGCAGGCGAACAGCGTGCCGTAGCCGTAGCGGCCCTCCAGCGCCTGCAGCCGCGCGGCCCGCTCCTCGGAGATGCCCAGCAGGAACAGGCTGGTGGCTTCGGGGCTGACCGAGCGCGCCTGCAGGGCGTCCAGCAGCGCCTCGGCATAGCGCAGGTTGCCCTCGGCATCGTCGCCGACGCAGTACACGTCCAGCGCCCTGCCGCTGTGAACGCCCAGGGTTTTGAGGAATTTCTCGTCTGCGCACAGGTTCCTTCCGCCCTGAAACTCCACGGCCCCCAGCTCGTCCGCCAGGACGCTGACGGTCTCGTCGGTACGCTCGCAGATGAACGCCATGGACCCGCCCTTAGGCTTTTGTCCGGCCAGGCGGATGGAATCGGGGGTGGCGTCGTAGACCAGGCACAGCGCGCCCCGGCGCAGCAGGAGCGTGCGCAGGTATTTCATCATGCGCTTGCCGAGCACGGCGATCGCGGCGCTCGCGGTGAGGTAAAAAGCCATAAAATGGGCCGCCCAGAACAGGCTCACCATCGCCTCCCCGGCGAACAGCGGCGTTTCCCTGACTGCGGCAAAGTCGTTGACGCCTCCGAACATGCGACACACCGACAGCAGCGTCTTCAATACGACGGAAATCGAAAAACCTGCGCCGTGGATGCTGCCGTTATCGAGGCTGTAGCCGTAGCCGTAGCTCAGCGTGCCCACGCCGATGGCGATCACGGCGCAAACGCCCATGATCCTGCTGTTGAGGGATTTGCTCGCGGCAAGGCTCAGTATGGCCGCCAGGAAGGCGGCAAGGGCCAGCAATATGACCGGTATCGTTGCGTTCATAGCGTTTTTTCTTTGGCAAAGGTCTTCAGCAGCAGCCAGGCGTTGTCATCCTTGCGGCGATCCGCTTCGCTGAGCGCGTCGTAGGGCACCATCAGGGGGTGCTCCCGGGCGTCGTCGTTTCGCTCGGGGGCGTAGCGCCAGTTGTACAGTGCATGGAACAGCATCCAGCGGTCGTGCTCGATCCTCCGGCACAGCTCCAGCTGGTCCTCGGTCATGGCTTCGTAGCGCGCGGCGGCTTCCCGGCATACCTCAGGGGTCAGCGCCGTCACATCCGCCTCCGGCAACAGAAGCCGCGCCTTCGTCAACAGGTGATCCGCCGCGGCATAGTTGGAGCGCTTCTGGAAGTCGGACAGCGTCTCAAAGGCGGGGACGGGATAGCTCGCCTGGGCACGGTACAATTCGTGCATCTGCCGCCCCAAACGGTTCAGCGCCTGCTTCATCACCGTTTCAGGGGTGAAGAGGGCTTCCGCGTGGCCAAAGTAAAAGGCCTCCTGGAGCCCCTTTGCACCGCGCACGTCGATCTGCGCCCGGGTGGGGCAGTACCGTTTGATCTGGTAGAGGGCTTCCAGATTGGCCCGCTGGTCGTCGCCACACAGTATGACGCGATCCACGTTTCGCAAAATGTCGCCATGCGCCCGCCAGCCCTGTTCGTGGAAGTGCAGCGCCGGGCCGATGCCGTTCATGCTCAGCAGGGACCGGTGCAATGCCTGCCAATCGCTCCAGTCGCCGAACAGGTCCATGGCGCAGCCCGGAGGCGCGGTCAGCAGACCCTGGGAGAGCAGCGCGCGGGCGTAGCGGCCGTTTCCCGCCAGGACGATCCGTTCGCCGCCGCTGCGCCACGGCCGGGTCTGCCAGTACAGGCGGCTGCAGCACTCGTATTCGTTGAACAGCGTGACGCTGTCGGGCAGGCTTTCGCCCGGGCTTTCACAGCGGCAGTAGATGCGTACGCGCCGGTTCATGAGCGACAGCGCGTCCCGCTCGTTGGCGAGGGCGTCCTTGTCCATGGCGAAGAGCACGCGCTCTCCCGCCTGGGCGGAGGAATGCTCCAGCAACGCTTCCGGGGGCTGGCGCAGGGCCAGCGCGCCCTGGAGCCGGCGGCGGTCCTTGCTCCGGCAGAGCACGACGAGGCCGTCGTCCAGCCGGGACGCCAGCGCCCGGGAGGCGGTGTTGTCCGCCGAGAACACGTACCATCGCCTGTTGCGGTTGAGCCACAGCCTGAATCCGGGCAGCAGGCGGTCGGTGAGGGAGGCGGCGGCCAGGCCGATCAGCAGCGCCAGCAGCCCGGAGCTGAGCAGGAGGAACAGCGTTCCGATGACCTTGCCCGCAGAGGTGACGGGGTACAGGTCGCCGTAGCCCACCGTGGTGAGCGTCACCAGCGAATACCACAGCGCTGTGGGCAGCGTGGTGATGGTGGCGTTCGCCTCGCCGCGCTCCACCCATACCAACAGCCCCAGCAGCAACAGGTAGCCGCCGAGGCCGATGAGAAGGTATAGCGCTGTTTTTCGCATGTTTTTCATCGCTTACGATTCAAACAGCTTGCCGCAGCCGTCGTACATGTCGCTGGTGTCGCCGTGGCCGAAGGTCGCCGGGTCGCGGCCGATGCTCTCCAGCGCGCCGCAGTACCGGAACATGCCTTCCATCGTTTCCACGGCGGACACATTCCAGTCGGTCACCAGCAGCTCCACGGCGTAGTAGCAGTTCTCAAACATCTGCTTCATGTTCGTCACATGGCCGGTGTCCCACTTCGACAGGTCCAGCCGGTACAGCATGTTGCAGCCGGAAAACATGAGCTCCATATCCCTGACGTTGCCGGTGTTCCAGCCGGACAGATCCAGATTGTCGATGTTCGTGCAGCACCAGAACATGCCCCGCATGCTTTCCGCACTCGAGGTGTCAAAGCCGGCCAGGTTCAGCGTTTCCAGGTTGGCGCAGTCGCAGAACATGCCCCACATGTCTTGCACCCGCGAGGTGTTGAAGCCGGAGACATCCAGCGCCTTGACTTCGTGGCAGTTGTTGAAGATGTCGCGCATGCTGGTGACCCGCGACGTGTCGAAGCCGGAGACGTCCAGGGCCTGCAGGCCCTTGCAGTTGGTGAAAAGGCATTCCATACTGCTGACGCGACTGGTGTCAAAGCGGCTCACATCCAGCGCTTTCAGAGATTCGCAATCGGCGAACATATACGCCATGTCGGTGACCCTGCCCGTGTCGAAGCCGCTGACGTCCACCGTTTCCAGGCTTCGGCAGTCGTGAAACATGCCTTCCATGTGCGCGACCCGGGACGTGTCAAATCCGGCGACATCCAGCGCCGTCAGGCTTTGGCATCCGCTGAACATGTTGCGCATGTTTACGGCGCTTTCGGTGTTGAAGCTGGAGACATCCAGCGCCTTGAGGCTGTTGCAGCCGTTGAACATGGCCTCCATGCCCTGAACCTTCGAGGTATCAATGCCGGACAAATCCACCGTTTCCAGCGATGAACAGCCCTCGAACATGCCCGCCATGGAGGTGGCGTTTTCCGTGCAGACGCCGGACAGGTCGATCTCCTTAAGATTGGAGCAGCCGAAGAACATGCGGAAGAAGCAGGTGCGCTCCGATGTATCCACGCAGCCGTTGAAGCGTATCGCTTCGGCGTTGCAATAGCCCGTGAACATACACCCATTGTCCTCGGGTTCCGCGATTTTCACGCCGCCGTTGGCGGCGATGGTCAGGTCGAACAGCTCGCCGTTGGGCGTCGTCCAGGCCAATATCTGGCCGTCGCCCGCTTCGGACACGTCCCAGGCGTCCTGGGGCGCGCCGTCCAGCGAGGGCAGGAAGGCGATCGAGGCGATGTCCTTGCGGGTGAGGGTGGGGTGGTTCAGCACGGGTGAATCGTGCCGGATCGCATCCCCGTCCACGCCCTCGGCGTCGGCATCCCCGCTCAGCATGTCAAAGGATTTGGACAGCACCGGGAAATCCGTGTTCCTGACGGTTTCGACGCCCATATGCGGCGTGGCAGCCTCGGGTCCGGTCGCTTCGCCCTCCGCCGGCGGGGCCGCCTCGGGGGCGTTGCCGACGCCCTCCAGCTTGAAACAGCCGTCGTACATGGCGGTGGTGTCGCCGTGGCCGAAGGTCGCCGGGTCGCGGCCGATGCTCTCCAGCGCGGTGCAGCCCTGGAACATACCGTCCATCTTCTCTGCGTTGGATACATCCCAGCCGGTCACCAGCAGTTCCACCGCGTAGTCGCATCCGTTGAACATATGTTGCATGCTGGTCACGGCAGCGGTGTTGAAGTGGCTGAGGTCCAGGCTGTACAGCGCGTGGCAGCTCTCGAACATGGAGGTCATGTCTTTGACACGGCCCGTATCCCAGCCGGAGACATCCAGCTCCTCCAGGCTTAAACAGTTCAGGAACATCCGCTCCATATTCTCCACCCGGCTGGTGTCGAAGGTGTGCAGGTCCAGTGCATCCAGCTTCCGGCAGCCCGCGAACATGTAGGCCATGTCCGTCACCCGGCTGGTGTTGATGTCGCCGAGCCTGAGGGATTCCAGGCTGCTGCATTCTCCGAACAGGCTGCGCATGCTGACGACCCGGGAGGTGTCGAAGCTGGAGACATCCAATTCCTCGAGCCTGGTGCAGCCTTCGAACAGGCCCTCCATCGTGGTCACCCTGTGGGTATCAAAGCCGCTGAGATCGAGGCGGACGAGACGATCGCAGTTGGCGAAGAGCCCCACCATCCGGGTCACCGAGGAGGTGTCCAGCCCGGACAGGTCAAGTTCTTCGAGGGAGAGACAGTTCATGAACATGCCTTCCAGATCGGTGCTGTTGGGCGTTTTCCAGCCGGAGGTGTCCAGCGTCTTGAGGGAATGGCAGCCTGAGAACATGTAGCCCATATCCCAGACGTTTTCAAAGCAGACTCCCGAGAAGTTCACCGTCTCCAGGGCCTCGCAGCCCCAGAACGCCTCCCGCATGGAGCCCCTTTCGGAGAGATCCACGCAGCCGTTGAAGTCTATGACGGTGGCGTTGGTGAAGTCCTGAAACAGCTTGGAGGGTAAATCCTGGGGATCGACGATCTTTACGCCGCCGTTGCCGGCGATGGTCAGGTCGTACAATTCGCCGTTGGGGGTCGCCCAGGCCAGCACCTGGCCGTCGCCGGCCTCGGAAACGTCCCAGGCGTCCCCGGGCGCGCCCTCCAGCGAGGGAAGGAAGGTGACGGATGCGACGTCCCTGCGCCGGAGGGTGGGGTGGTTCAGCACCGGCGAGTTTGCCCGGATCGTTTTTTCGCTGTCGTCGCCGGGATTGCCGTTGCCGTCGATATGATCGATGGCGGTGGAGAGGACGGGATAGTCGGTGTCCTTCACCACCTGGACGGCAGGCGCTTCGGTGGGCTCGGACATGGGCGCTTCGGTGGGCTCGAATGTGGGTTCGGGCGCAGGCTCCGCCGTAATTTCCGCTGCAGGCTCCGCCGTGACCTCCGTTGCAGGTTCCGCCGTGACCTCCGCCGTGACCTGTACGACAGCCGTGGGAGCCGGTTCGCTCTGCGGCTGACTGCCGCCCCGCAGGGCAAAAAAGCCGCCTGCCGCCAGCGCCACGACCGCCGCCGCGGCCGCAATGGGCATGACCGGGGACTTCTTTTTCCTGTTGCTTTGGGTGGCGGGCAGGGAGTTCAGGTAGCGCTGGCACAGGCGGTTGATGCTCTCCTCGAAATACTCGGTGGTACAGGTCAATCCGTTCTGATAGCGCACGTCGTCGATATCCTCGGGCAGCTTTTCGGGGAAATTGAAGCCCTTGAGCATCACGGGCACGATGTTCTTGTGCGCGCGCAGCGCCTCGGCGATCTCCCGGCGCACCCAGTCGCTTTCGTCCTCACAGCGATCCAGCGCATGGGGCGAGAGAATCAGTACAAAGTCCGTGCAGGACTGGATCGAGTCGAGCAGGGCTTCGTTGAACTTGCCGGCGCGCAGCACCTCAAGGTCGTAGAAAACGTTGTACCCGCGATCCTTCAGCGCCTGGTAGAAGTACATGGCCGTCATATCGCCGCCGTCACGGCGGTAGCTGATGAACACGTCGCATTTGCGAATCGTCTGGCTTGTGGTATTTTGCTTCTCCTTCATGATGGTATCAGGCGTCGGCGACGTCCTGCCTCCTTATGTGATCCGTGTGGAAAGCGTGGCGCAACATTACCAATATATATAATTATAGGGCAGACGGCGGCCAAACACAATACGCGCCGTCGGCACTCGACGGTGATTAACACATTGTTTACGGTTTCGGCGCTCTGTGTACCCTTCGCGCCTTGCCAAAGAAATCACCCAACAGTTCGGCGCATGCCTCGGCCATCACTCCTCCGTCACTCTTGCAGAAGTGGGGGAAGGCGGGGTCCTCGCAGATGCGGTACAAGCTGCCGGCACAACCCTGGCCCGGGTCTGCCGCGCCGTACACCAGTCGCCCTATCCGGGCCTGCATGATGGCCCCGGCGCACATGGGGCAGGGCTCCAGCGTGACGTACAGCGTGCACCGGTTCAGCCGCCAGTCCCCGGTGGCGGCGCCGGCCCTGCGGATCGCCAGCAGCTCGGCGTGGGCGGTGGCGTCACGAAGGGCCTCGCACGCGTTGTGGGCCCGGACGATGATCTTGCCGTCCAGCGCGATCACGCAGCCCACGGGCATCTCGCCAGCAGCTGCGGCCAGCCGAGCCTCTTTCAGCGCTTCGCGCATACAGTCGTTGTCGGTCATGGCATCCTCCACTTGACCATCAGTCCGACCTCCCACACGGTCATCATCACCCATCCGGCCACGCAGGCCAGGGGCACGGCGTCCAGGCCCATCCTGCCGATCAGCAGGAAGGTGCAGGCGGCGCGGGTGAACATTTGACCATAGGTGACCACCATGGTCAGCTTCAGCTTCCCGCGGGCGCGCATATACCCTTGCAGGCCGTTGGTAACGCCGGGGAGTATGTAGAACAGGCCCATCAGGCGCAGGTAGCGCGCGCCCAGACGAATGACCTCCGTTTCGCCGGGGTCGACGAACAGGCGCATCAGCGGCGTGGCGAGGGCGAACACGGCGACGGACACGATCAGGCCGTAGGCGGCCTCAAAGGCCATGGCCGTGTAGAAGCCCCGCCGCATCCGGTCGGGCTTGTCCGCCCCGTGATTCTGGGCTACCAGCACGGTCTCGCCATTGGCGATGTCCCGCTCGGGGATCAGGGCGTAGTCGTCGATGCGGTTGACGGCGTTGAATGCGGCGATGGCGCTGACACCCAGAGGGTTTACCGCCGATTGCACCAAGAGCTTGCCCACGTAGATGCCGGCCTGCTGCATGGCGCTGGGGGCGCTGAAGCGCAGGGTGCGGTTAAACAGTTCCCGATCGGGGGCGAAATCCCCCCGGGTGGCGAACAGCATCGGCTCATTGCGCCGCAGCAGCACCGCGCACAGCAGCGCCGCCAGGGCCTGGGAGATAACCGTGGCCCAGGCGGCCCCGGCCACGCCCCAGGCGAAGCGGGCCACGAACAGCATATCCAGCCCCACGTTCGACAATGAACCTGCCACCAGGCAGATCAGCGGGGTGAGGGTGTCGCCAATGGAGCGGGAGGCCGCGGCCAGTATGTTATACATCGATGTAACCACCATGCCCAGGGCTACGATGTGCAGGTAGCGGGCCGTATCGGCAAAGATCGCTTCAGGCGTGCGGCACAGTCGCAGCAGTGGTCCGGTCAGCGCGAACAGCCCCAGGGCGATGAGGGTACTGAAAGCCACGCCCATGGCCAATGTTGTGGCGAACTGGCGGCGCAGCTTTGATATGTCGCCGGCCCCATAGAATTCGCTCATCAGCACCGATGCGCCGATGCCCATGCCGATGATGAAGAACATCGCCACGCTCATCAATGGGTTGGCCACGCCCACCGCCGCCAAGGCACCCGTCCCGGCGTATTGGCCCACGATCATCGAATCCACGGTGTTGTAGGTCACCTGGAACAGGTCGCCCAGTATTGCCGGGATCGAGTAGCGCAGCAGGTGGCGGGGAATGCTGCCGGTGGTCATGTTGTGGGAGGTGGCAGGCATGGGAAGCTCCTTGATAACAGAAGGTAGAATCATATTTATCGCTCTGCGACAAATATGATTCTACCTTACATTATTTTCCCTGTCAATACAAATTCTCCCACCGCACCGCTTCCTCGTCCTTCAGGTGTCCGAGACCCATTTCCACGGTGGACATGGTGCGCAGGAAGTCGTCGTGGTCGCGGCACTCCAGGCAGATCTTCGCCTCGGCGATGGCGGCGGCCACGTCGTGCAGGGCGTCGTGGCTGGCCAGCATCTCCACCAGGCCCGCCCGGTCCCGCCACAGCTGGGCCAGCTGCACCAGCAGCTCCCCGGCGCGTTCGCGGTCGCCACCGTTTTCGGCCAGCAGGGCCTGGGTATGCAGCCGGCGGGCCTGATCCACGGTGTCGTTCAGCGTGGCTTGGGAGGCCCAGCACACCCCCAGCGCGCAGGCCAGCACCGTCAGCGTCAGTATCAGCGTCCGTCGCATGTCACCAGCACACCTCCGCTTCCTCCATAGCCTGAAAGCGCAGCAGCTCCCCACCCATCAGCTGCAAGGTCATGCGCCCGTGGGTGTCCAGCGAGGCAAGGAATACCTGTCGGGGAACGAGCCCACGGGCAGACAGCAGCCCTTCCAGCCAGGGCCGCTCCCGCCCGGTCATGCCCAGGTTGGCGGGCTGGACCCGCCCGTCGGTGATCAGTGCAAGCGGCAGGCCTTCGTAGCCCGGGTCAATGGCCAGCTCCGATGCCCTGGGCGGGCGGTCGCTGCCGTTGGGGAAGGCGGTGATGGCTCCGTTGGCCTCGACGATGGCCGTGCCTACCTCCGCCGGGTCGAGGAAGCCCGCGCCCCGCAGCCCCTCCAGCAGGTCCGACAGGCTCAGGCACAGCCGGTTCAACGCCTTCTGGTCGATCACGCCCCGGTTGATCACCAGCGCCGGCTTGCCTGAAACCAGCGCCCGGAAGCAGTCCCAGCGCATCGAGGCCAGCGTGATGATCCCGTGTACCACGAACATCGCCGCCACCGGCAGCAGCCCGTGCAGCAGCGGGGTGGAGACGCTCCCCATCGGCGAGGAGATCAGGTCGGCCAGCAGTATGGTCATGGCCAGCTCGTAGGGCTCCAGCTCGCCAAGCTGGCGCTTGCCCAGCGCCCGCATGGTGACGATCATCACGATGTACAACAGCGCGCCGCGGAAAAACAGGGTGAACATGGCTGTGCTCCTTGGGAAATGTTGTGTTTAGCCTTCCCATTTTCCCCTTGATTTATTCAGCAAAAGGGTTTATGATAATTACAATAGGATATTTCTGCACACAAGAATAAAATTATAGAGCAGATACGCCCGAATTCGGAGGAATACGCATGCAAAACAGACCCAATCCCAATGCCCCCCGACGCATGACGCGCCAGCAGTATGAAGCCATGATGCGCCAGCGGCGGCAAAACCGTATCGCCATTGCCATCATCGCGGCCATCGCGGTGCTGATCGTCACGGGGGTGGTGCTGATCCTCAAACCCAAGGGCAACCCCGACGCCGTCACCGCCATGGTGGAGGCCACTGCCACGCCCGTTGCGCCCCAGGCGGCGGAGGGCGCCGGCGGCGGTTCGGTGCCGGACCTGGCAGCGATGACCGACACGGAACCCTCCCGGGAAGGCGACCTTTCGGACGGTGGGGATGGCGAGGGGGAAACCGCCACCGACGTGGAGGTCACTCCCGTGCCCGAGCTGCCCACGGCCATAGACCACGTGGTATCCACCCGTCGGCCCGACGGCTCGCTGCGCTCGGTGCGCATGCGGGCGGTGGGTGACATCATGTTCTGCCAGACCCAGCTGGTGTACGCCAAGGACAGCGGTTACGACTTCCACAACCAGTTTGAGATGATCGCCGACCAGCTGGCCGACGCCGACTTCACCATGGGCAACATGGAGGGCACCATCGGAAAGTACAAGAAATCCCAGTACTCCGGCTACCCCCAGTTCAACGCCCCCGATGTGGCGCTGGCCCCGCTGAAGGACTACGGCATCGATTTCCTGACCCTGGCCAACAACCACATGCTGGACCGCTGGAGCGGCGGCGTGGAGAACACCGTGAACAACGTGGAGAAATACGGCTTCGCCCACGTGGGTGCCTACCGCACCAAGGCCGAGAAGGCGGGCACGGTGATCTGCGAGGTGGGCGGCATCAAGTTTGGCTTCATGGCCTACACCCACACCACCAACAGCATGGAGAACCGTGGCGTGGACAAGGAGGCCGTGGACCTGGTGCCATACATCAGCAAAGCAGACTTCAAGGGCGACGTAAAGAAGCTGCGGGACGCCGGGGCCGAGGTGATCATCGCCTGGCCGCACTGGGGCGCGGAGTACGTGCGCGAGCCCGACAGCAGCCAGAAGAAGTACGCCAAGCAGCTGGCCGAGGCCGGGGTGGACATCATCATCGGCAGCCACGCCCACGAGGTGCAGCCCATGGGCTTTCAGTCCGTCACCGTGGACGGCGTGGAAAAGCAGGTGCTGACCATGTTCTGCATGGGCAACTTCATCAGCGACCACGTGATCCAGTATACCGACAACGGCCTGATCCTGGATTTCACCGTCAACGAGCAGCCCGGCGGCCGGTTTACCGTGGACAACGTGGGCTATATTCCTACATATACCTGGAAGCAGGACGGCGCTGTGAAGGTGCTGCCCTCGGGTCGGTACCTGGAAAACCGCCCCACCGGCATGGACGAATCGCAGAGGTCATGGGCAACCAGTTCCAGCTGATAAATGGGTAACTTCTTATTTGTCGCTGGGGCGACAAATAAGAAGTTGAGTGGCTGGTGGCTAGTATTTAGTGGCTAGCCACTAGAGTGTGTTTCAAAATGCAGGCAAAGACGCCGAAATTGCGCTTCAGGCATTTTAGAAACACACTCTAACCACTAAATACTCAATTCTGATTTATCGAGCACAGCTCGACAACTCAGAATTCACCAAGGAGAACATATCATGTCTTTCGATTATATTGCCCACGCCAAGATCAACTGGTCGCTGAACATCACCGGGCTGCGGGCGGATGGCTATCACCTGCTGGACATGCTGATGCAGACCATCGACCTGCATGACACGCTTGAGATTGAACCCGCCGTCGGGCTGTCCCTGACCGTAGACGACACGCCGGCGGGGGAGGAGAACCTGGTGCTGCGGGCGGCAATGGCGCTGAACCGCCACGCCGGAACGCGCCGCGGGGCGCGGATGGCGCTGATCAAGCGGATTCCTGCCCGGGCGGGGCTGGGAGGCGGCAGCGCGGATTGCGCGACAGCCCTTCGGGCGCTGAACGGCCTGTGGGGGCTGGGACTGTCCGAGGTTGAATTGCTGGAGATCGGCCTGTCCCTGGGCGCGGACGTGCCCTTCTGCCTGACGGGCGGGCTGGCACGGGTGCGGGGAATCGGGGAGGATATCTTGCCGGTGCCGCAGGCGCCGTCAATCCCGCTGGTGCTGGTGGTGCCCGGCGGCGGGCTCTCCACCGGCGCGGTATTCTCGCTGTGGGACAGGGGTGGCTATCCCGAGGTCCGGCTGGACAATGCGGCGCTGGCCGGCGCTGTGACGGCGGGGCGGCTCGACGAAGTGGACCGGCTTTGCGCCAACGCGCTGACGGCCCCGGCGGTATCGCTGATGCCCGAGATTGGGTCGCTGATCGAAAGAATGCGGGCCCTGGGCGCGGGCGCGGCCTTCATGACCGGCAGCGGCTCGGCGGTGGTGGGGGCTTTCGCTGACGACGATGCCGCCCGCTGCGCCGCGCGAGCCCTGCCGGGCGCGTTGCTGGCGCGGACAAATTCTGATTTGTCGAGCTGACGCGCAGGGATTAGGGATTA
>ONJE01000213.1 GCA_900318045.1 uncultured Eubacteriales bacterium | reverse complement strand
CTCGGACGCCCTGGGCACCACCGGCGACGGCGTGGGCATCATGACCCGGCTGCCCCACGAATTCTTCACCGCATGGGCGCGGGAGGAAGGCATATCCCTCGGCAAGCCCGGCGACTACGGCGTCGGGATGTTCTTTTTGCCGGAGGATGAAGTGGGCGTCTCCAACATCTGCCGCATCTTCGACCAGCTGGCGGTATCGGAGGGCATCTCCGTGCTGGGCTGGCGGGATGTGCCCTGCCACCCGGCCCAGCTTGGCGCCGGGGCGCGGCGCACCATGCCCCGCATCCGGCAGTGCTTTTTGAAGCGGCCCGCCGACGTCGCGCCGGGCGTGGACTTCGACCGGAAGCTGTATATCCTTCGCCGCGTGTTTGAAAAGCAGGACACGGACACCTATATCTGCTCGCTGTCCTCCCGCACCATCGTCTACAAGGGCATGATGCTGGTTTCCCAGCTGCGCTCGTTCTATGACGATTTACAGGACGTGCGCTACGTCTCGCAGATGGCCATGGTGCACTCCCGCTTCTCCACGAACACCTTCCCCAGCTGGTCGAAGGCGCACCCGCAGCGGTTCCTGCTGCACAATGGCGAGATCAACACCATCCGCGGCAACCACGACCGCATGAAGGCCCGGGAGGAGACCATGCGCTCCGCTGTGATGGGTGAATCCATGCGGCGGGTGCTGCCCGTGGTCGATCCCAACGGCAGCGATTCCCAGATGCTGGACAACACGCTGGAATTTCTGGCCATGAACGGCTTCCCGTTGCCTCTGGCGGGAATGGTGCTGCTGCCGGAGCCCTGGCAGGGGGAGAAGGATCAAAAGCCCTGGCACGATCTCTACCGCTATTACGCCACGATGATGGAGCCCTGGGATGGCCCCGCGGCAATACTGTATTCCGACGGCGACAGTGTGTGCGCGTCGCTGGACCGCAACGGTCTGCGCCCGCTGCGCTGCGCCATGACGGATGACCGGCGCCTTATCCTGTCCAGCGAGGCGGGCGTGCTGTTCGAGGAAAACGCCCACATCCGCCGCCGCTGGAAGCTCAAGGGAGGGGATGTGCTGATGGCAAATCTTCACACCGGCGAGCTGCTGGAATCGGAGGCGCTGAAATTTCGTTTTGCCAAAGAACGCCCCTATGGGGAGTGGGTCAAGCAGATCGTCAGGCTGGACGACCTGCCCGCAGCCTGTTCAAAAGGCAAGGTTGACGATGCGGAAACCCTTTGCAAGGCCTTCGGCTACGCTTACGAGGACGTTCAGGACGTCATTCTTCCGATGGCGGAGACCGGACAGGAGCCCATCGTCTCCATGGGCGCGGACGAACCGCTGGCGGCACTTTCGAAAGCTCACCCGCCGCTGTACGATTACTTCAAGCAGCGCTTCGCCCAGGTAACCAACCCGCCCATCGACGCGCTGCGGGAGGAATGCAAGACGGACTGCTCCATCTATATAGGTGATGACGGAAACCTCTTATCGCATGATTCCGACAACTGCACCGTGCTGGAGCTGCCCTCGCCGGTGTTGACGGAGGCGGAACTGTGGCGCATCCGCGATTTCGACCACCCGGCCTTCAAGGTGCGGGAGATCTCCCTGCTCTACCCAGTCAAAACACGCCTGCGCCAGGCCATGCGGGATTTCTTCGCCGCCTGCGACACGGCCTGCGCGAGCGGCGCGAACATCCTGATCCTGTCCGACAGGGGCGTTGCCGCCGGACACTTGGCCATGATCCTGGAGAGCGGCGAGCCCCGGGACACCCACCAGCTGGCCATGCTCATCGCCTACGGCGCGCGGGCGGTATGCCCGTACCTGGCCCATGCGGTCATCCGGGAGAACCTGTCACCGAACGCTATAGAGAATTACAACCAAGCCCTGACGGCGGGCGTTTTGAAGATCGCCTCCAAGATGGGTGTGTCCACCTTGCAGGCCTACCAGAGCGCCCAGCTGTTCGAGGCGGTGGGCCTGGACGAACAGTTCGTCGATCAGTATTTCACCAACACGCCCACCACCCTCGGCGGGAAGGGGTTGCACGACGTGGAAGCCGACAGCCGCTACTGGCACGATCAGGCGTTCTTGAACCCCATTCAAGCCTCCCTTCCAAGCGTCGGTCGCCACAAGCTGCGCACCGGGGAGAATGCCGAGGAGCATCTCTACAGCCCGAAGGTCATCCACCTGCTCCAACAGGCGGTGTGGACAGACGACAAAGCCAAGTTCGACGAATACGCCGCGCTGGTGGAGAAAGAAGGCCCGCGCACCATACGTGCATCACTGGATTTCAACTACGAGGTGTGTCAACCCGTGCCGATTGATGAAGTTGAGCCTGTCGGGAGCATTGTCAGGCGCTTCAAGACCGGCGCGATGTCCTACGGCTCCATATCGCAGGAGGCCCACGAGTGCATGGCTGTCGCCATGAACCGCCTTGGCGGCAGGAGCAACAGTGGCGAGGGCGGCGAGCTGCCCGAGCGCTTCGGCACGGAGTTGAATTCCGCCATCAAGCAGGTAGCCTCCGGGCGCTTTGGCGTGACCCGGGACTATCTGCTGAGCGCCAAGGAGATACAGATCAAGATGGCCCAGGGCGCGAAGCCCGGTGAGGGAGGGCATCTGCCCGGCGCGAAGGTGACGGAGAGCGTGGCGAAGACCCGCTGCTCCACGCCCGGGATTTCGCTGATCTCTCCGCCGCCCCATCACGATATCTACTCCATCGAAGACTTGGCCGAACTCATTTATGACCTGCAATGTGCGAATGAAGATGCCAAAATAACGGTCAAGCTGGTGTCTTCCACCGGTGTGGGCACCATCGCCAGCGGTGTGGCCAAGGCAGGGGCGGGCGGCATCCTGATCTCCGGCGGCGAGGGCGGCACCGGCGCGGCGCCAATGTCCAGCGTCCATCACGCGGGTCTGCCCTGGGAGATTGGCCTGGCCGAGACCCATCAGGTACTGTGCCGCAACCGCCTCAGGCAGACCGTGACGCTGGAGACTGACGGCAAACTGATGTCCGGGCACGACGTGGCCGTGGCGCTGCTGCTGGGCGCGGAGGAATTCGGCTTTGCCACCGCGCCGCTGATCACCATGGGCTGCCGCATGATGCGCGTGTGCCAGCTGGGCACCTGTCCCTTCGGCGTGGCGACGCAAAACCCTGAATTGCGCAAGCGGTTCATCGGCAAGCCGGAGTACGTGGAGCGGTTCATGATCTTCGTGGCGCAGCAGCTGCGGGAGATCATGGCGAAGCTGGGCGCGCGGACGGTGAACGAGCTGGTGGGCCGGAGCGATCTTTTGAAGATGAAGGACGGTTCGCTCATGGACCTGTCCGCCCTGATCGGCTTTTCCCGAAACACCCATGTCCAGCCGGAATCCCGGCATGATTTCAGGCTGCAAGAGCGCATGGACGCGCGGCTGCTCCAGAACCACGTCCAACTCACCACCACCGACCGGGCCTTCGGCACGCTTTTAAAGGGTGAACGCCACATACAGGCCCAGGGCTGCGGCGGGCAGAGCTTCGGCGCGTTCCTGCCGAAGGGGCAGAGCGTTGCGCTGTACGGCGTGGCCAACGACTACCTGGGCAAGGGGCTCTCTGGCGGCACGCTGGCCATCTGCCCGCCCGCGGACGCGGTGTGGAATCCAAGGGACACCCTCATTGGCAACGTGGCCCTATATGGCGCGACCAGCGGTTATGCCTTCATCGCGGGCATGGCGGGCGAGCGCTTCGCCGTGCGCAATTCCGGTGCGTGGGCCGTCGTGGAGGGCGTGGGAGACCACGGCTGCGAGTACATGACTGGAGGCCGTGTGGCGGTGCTGGGGAGCGTGGGCGACAACTTCGGCGCAGGCATGTCCGGCGGCATCGCCTGGGTGCTGGACGAGGACGGCACACTGGAGCAGCACATCAACAGCGGCCTGGTAAAGGTGCATGACCTCGCCCACGAGCAGGCCGTGGAGCTTCGCCAGCTGCTGGAAATGCACGCGCGGCACACCGATTCGTGCAGGGCCATGGAGATTTTGGCGGATTTCGAGAAGTGGCTGCCGTGTTTCAAGGCGGTCATATCAGATGAATATCTGGACTATCTGAGCCGAAGGGAGGCCTGACAAATGGGAAAGCCTACAGGATTCATGGAAGTCGCCCGCATGGAGAACCCATACCGCGATGAAGAGGCGCGCCTTCGCGACTTTGACGATCTGCACATCCCCCAGCCCACCGACGCGCGACGGGCGCAGGCCTCCCGCTGCATGAACTGCGGCGTGCCCTTCTGCCAGTCGGATTTCGGCTGTCCGCTTCACAACCTGATTCCCGAGTGGAACGACCTGCTGTACCGCGGCAAAGAGCGCGAGGCGCTGGAGCGCCTGCTGCAAACCGCGCCCTTCCCGGAATTCACGGGGCGGGTGTGTCCGGCGCTGTGCGAGAAGGCTTGCAATCTGGAAAGCGACGCGCTGACCAACCGGGACAACGAGCTGTATCTGATCGAAACGGGTTTTGAGAAGGGCTGGATCCAGCCGAGAATCCCTCATAAGCGCACGGGCAAGCGCGTGGCCGTGGTGGGCAGCGGCCCCTCAGGGCTGGCGGCGGCGGATCTGCTGAACCGGTTGGGACATGAGGTCACGGTCATTGAGCGCGCGGACCGGCCTGGAGGGCTACTGATGTACGGCATCCCCAACATGAAGCTGCCGAAGGCCGTTGTGGAAAGGCGAATCCAACTGATGAAGGCTGAGGGCGTGCGCTTCCTGCTGAACACGGAAGCAAAGCCTGAAATCATGGGGGAGTACGACGCCGTGGCGTTGTGCGGCGGCGCGAAGAAGCCGCGGGCGCTGAACGTGAAGGGCATATTCGCTGTGGACTATCTGACAGCAGCGACCAGGGCCGTGTTGACTGGAAGCGAACCGACCATCAACGCCAAGGGTAAAAACGTAGTGGTCGTGGGCGGCGGCGACACCGGCAACGACTGCGTGGGCACGGCGATCCGGCAAGGGTGCGCATCCATCATCCAGCTGGAGATGATGCCCTCGCCGCCGGTTGAGCGTCTGTTCAATAATCCCTGGCCGGAATGGCCCCGCACGCTGCGCACCGATTACGGACAGTTGGAAGCGATCCACCGGCAGGGCAGCGACCCGCGCATTTACGAGACGACGGTCCGGCGTCTCCTCCCCGGCGCCATCGAGACCGTGAAGCTCAAGGGCTTTGACCCCATTCCCGGCACGGAACAGGCTTTGCCCTGCGATTTGCTGTTGATCGCGGCGGGATTCGTGGGCTGTGAGGAAACGACGGCGGCCACTTTTAGTGTCGGGCTCAATAAGAGGGGTTGTATGATGCCTGATGATGGTAGCCATCACCTGCGCGACAACCTCTTTTCCGCCGGCGACATGCGCACGGGCCAGTCTCTGGTGGTGCGCTCTTTGGCGGACGGCCGGGCGGCCGCCCTGGAAATCGATCGATATTTGAAGGGGGACGCGCAATGACGAAATACATTTTTGTCACTGGTGGCGTGGTGTCCGGGTTGGGCAAAGGCATCACGGCGGCGTCGCTGGGGCGGCTTTTGAAGGCCCGCGGGTTGAAGGTGGCCGCACAGAAACTGGACCCCTATATCAACGTGGATCCAGGCACCATGAGCCCCTACCAACACGGCGAAGTATACGTCACCGAGGACGGCGCGGAGACCGACCTGGACCTGGGCCACTACGAGCGCTTCATTGACGAGGACCTGAACAAGTTCTCGAACCTGACTACGGGAAAGGTCTATTCCAACGTCGTCCAGCGGGAGCGCCAGGGCGGATACCTGGGCAGCACGGTGCAGACTATTCCGCACATCACCGATGAAATCAAGACCTTTATCTATCAGGTAGGCAAGAAGACGGACGCCGACGTGGTCATCACCGAAATCGGCGGGACCATCGGCGACATCGAATCCCAACCCTTCATCGAGGCCATCCGCCAGGTGGGGCTGGAGGTGGGTCGGGAGAACGCGCTGTACGTTCATGTCACGCTGGTGCCGTACCTGAAGGCCAGTGGCGAGCACAAGTCCAAGCCCACCCAACACTCCGTGAAGGAGCTGCAAGGCATGGGCATCATCCCCAATATCATCGTGCTGCGCGCGGACGAACCCATCGCGGATGGCAGCATCTTTACCAAGATTGCCCACTTCTGCAACGTCAAGCCCGACTGTGTGATCGAGAACCGCACGCTGCCGAACCTCTACGAGGCTCCGCTGATGCTGGAGGAAGCGAATCTGTCCGGCATCGTCTGCCGGGAGCTTCACATCGACGCGCCGGAGCCGGATCTGACGGAATGGCGGGCGCTGGTAGATCGCATCCGCCACCAGTCCAGGACGGTGAGAATCGGGCTGGTGGGGAAGTATGTGCAGCTGCACGACGCCTATCTGTCCGTGGCGGAGGCCCTGCGCCACGCGGGCTATGCGCTGGACGCGAAGGTGAACATAGAGTGGATGGATTCAGAGACGGTGACAGAGGAAACCCTTTCGCAGGTGGACGGTATCATCGTTCCCGGCGGCTTCGGCAGCCGGGGCATCGAGGGGATGATCCTGGCGGCGAAGTATGCCCGTGAGCACCATGTGCCCTACTTCGGCATTTGTCTGGGCATGCAAATCGCCGTGATCGAATATGCGCGGCATGTCGCGGGACTTGAAAACGCCAATTCCCACGAATTCGACGAGAGCAGCCCCTGTCAGGTTATTCACTATATGCCCGACCAAAGCGACGATATCGACAAGGGCGGCACCCTGCGACTGGGAAAGTATCCCTGTGTG
>ONJE01000210.1 GCA_900318045.1 uncultured Eubacteriales bacterium | reverse complement strand
CTTCTTTGGGTTTTAATGCCTGTGCAGACCACCCCGTATGACAAGATGCTCAGAACAGCAGGCTCTCCTCGGTTTCAGGATCGAACAGGTGCGTCACCTTCTCGGGGAAGGTGAACCACAGCTTGCTGCCGTAGGTCAGCCCGGCGCGCTGCTCCTCGGTGAGGTCCAGCGTGGGGATGCGCAGTATGACCCGCGTGTCGTCGTTGAGGTCCACGTGCAGGTGCAGCTCGCTGCCCATCATCTCGTTGACCCGCAGGGTGCCCTCGATGGCGTTCGCGGCGCCGTCGAAACGAAGCTGCGCGTGCTCCGGGCGCACGCCCAGTATGACCTGCCCGGGCTGCGCGTTCTTCGCCCTCAGCTTCGCGCTGCGTTTTTCATCCAGCTCCACGCGGATGCCGTACAGCTCCGCGGCGTATCGGTCTGAGTTCTTCACCAGCTTCGCCTTCAGGAAGTTCATCTGCGGGGAGCCGATGAAGCCCGCCACGAACAGGTTCTTCGGCGTCTCGAACACCTCCTGAGGCGTGCCGACCTGCTGGATATAGCCGTCCTTCATGATGACGATGCGATCCCCCAGGGTCATGGCCTCGGTCTGGTCGTGGGTGACGTAGATGAAGGTGGTGTCGATGCGCTTCCTCAGCAGTATGATCTCCGCGCGCATCTGGTTCCTGAGCTTCGCGTCCAGGTTCGACAGGGGCTCGTCCATCAGGAACACCTGGGGCTCGCGCACGATGGCGCGGCCGATGGCCACGCGCTGGCGCTGGCCGCCGGACAGGGCCTTGGGCTTGCGGGCCAGGTACTGGGTGATGCCCAGGATCTCCGCCGCCTCGCACACCCGGCGGTGCACCTCCTCGTTGTCCATCTTCCGCAGGCGCAGGCTGAAGGCCATGTTCTCGTACACGGTGATGTGGGGGTACAGGGCGTAGTTCTGGAACACCATGGCGATGTCCCGGTCCTTGGGCTCCACGTCGTTGACCACCCGGTCGCCGATGGTCAGCGTGCCCTCGGAGATGTCCTCCAGGCCGGCGATCATGCGCAGCGTGGTGGACTTGCCGCAGCCCGAGGGGCCGACGAACACGATGAATTCCTTGTCCTGGATCTCCAGGTTGAAGTCGTGGACCGCCACGACGTTCTTGTCATATATCTTCTTGACGTGCTCAAGCTTCAAACTTGCCATATTCGCAATCCTCCCTTATCCTTTCACAGCGCCGCCGGTGACGCCCTCCACGTAGTACTTCTGCAGCGCCATGAACAGCGCCGTGATCGGCACCGCCACCAGCACGCCGCCCGCGCAGAAGCGGGTGAAGTAGTTCTGGAAGTCGTTGGTGTTCACCCAGTTGTACAGGCCCACGGCCACGTTGTAGCCTTCCTGGTGGCCGAAGGCCACGTAGCTGGCGAACACGTAGTCGCCCCAGGGGGCCATGAAGGCCATCAGCACCGTATAGATGACGATGGGCTTGGCCAGGGGCATGATGATCTTCAGGAACACCTGGAAGCGGGTGGCCCCGTCGATGCGGGCCGATTCATCCAGCGACTTGGGGATGGTGTCGAAGAAGCCCTTGGAGATGTAGTAGCCCATGCCGGAGGAGGCGCAGTAGATCAGTATCAGGCCCGGCACCGCGCCGGCCTGGGTCAGGCCCATCTGCTTGAGCAGGAAGTACAGCGTGATCATGGTCAAAAAGCCCGGGAACAGGCCCAGCACCAGCACCGTGTTCATGATCAGCTTGCGGCCCCTGAAGCGCAGGCGGGACAGCGCGTAGCTGACGGACAGCACGATCACCGTCTGGATGACGGCGGTGAACAGCGCGATGGTCAGCGTGTTGCCGTACCAGCGTATGTACTGGCTGGCTTGCATCGGGGCCACGATGCACTGGCACAGCAGGGCCAGCGCCCAGAGCTCCGCCGCCAGGGTGGCTACCTTCTTCGCGCCCTCGTGCTTGTCCTCGGCCACGTAGCCGGGAAGGGCGCGCAGCAGCTTGTCGTCCTGCTTCAGGTAGATGCGGGCGAATATCACCCCCGCCGCCGTGAACAGCACCAGGCCCAGCAGCGCCGGCACCAGCCTCTGGCCCAGGGCCTGGCCGTGCACGGCCCCGGCGGCGATGGCCAGCGCCGCGTAGCACACGGCCATGGCCGCGCCCAGCGTCAGCGTGGTCTTGCCCCGGCTGGCGTCCGCCCGGTCCAGCGACCGGCCCAGGAAGTGGGTCAGCAGCGTGGCTGCCAGGGCGACGGCGGCGGCCAGCAGCATGGCCTTGCCGCACCAGGAGAAGAAGTTGCTGCCCTCGAACAGGAAGGCGTAGTTGTCCAGGGAGAAGGTCTTGGGGATCAGGTAGTCCACCATGCCGCCCTTCTCCAGCTTGTAGGAGCGGAAGGACTGGAGGACCAGGAACACGAAGGGCACCAGCCAAACGATGCTCATGATGGTCAGCACGGTGTAGATCGTGCCGTTCACGCGCCGCTCGTGGCCCTTCTTGCTGCGCAGCTTTTTCGGCTGCTCCACCTCTTTGATGACACCGGCCTTTTCGTCAACGATGATGTCGACTTCCGGTATTTTTATATCTGCCATTACTGGAAATCCTCCTCATTCTTGACGGACGGTATCAGGTTGTAGACCACCAGGTTGATCACGGCCAGCACCACGAACACCATGATGCCGATGACGGCGGCGATCTTGTAGTTGGTGTCGGTGACGGTCATGCGGTACAGCCAGGTGATCAGCAGGTCGGTGTAGCCGGCGTTGCCCGCCAGGCCCATCGGCTTGCCCTGGGACAGCAGGAATATGACGTTGAAGTTGTTGATGTTGCCGGTGAAGGACGTGAGCAGGTAGGGCCCGGTGACGAACAGCATGTAGGGCAGGGTGATCTTGCCGTACATCTGCATGGCGTTGGCACCGTCAATGCGGGCCGACTCATACAGGTCCGCCGGTATGTTCATCAGTATGCCGGTGGCGATCAGCATCAGGTAGGGTATGCCGATCCATATGTTGATCAGTATGATGGTGAACCGCGCCCAGCCCGGGTCCGTCCAGAAGGGTATGGGCTGGCTGATCCAGTGCCACTTCATCAGGTAGGTGTTGATCAGGCCGTCCGCCGCGAACATCTTGGAAACATACAGCAGCGACACGAACTGGGGAATGGCGATGGTCATGACCAGTATGGTGCGCCACACCTTCTTCAGCCTGATGCCCTTCTTGTTGATCATGATGGCCACCAGCATGCCCAGGAAGTAGTTCAGGAACGTGGCGAAGAAGGCCCACACCAGCGTCCAGAACAGCACCTGGCGGAAGGTATCGCCGTAGCTGGCGGTGCCGGAGGACAGCAGCGTGCGGAAGTTCTCCAGGCCCACCCAGGTGAACAGCTTGGCCGGGGGCTGGTGGTTGTAGTCAAAGTTGGTGAAGGCCACCAGGATCATGAAGAATATGGGCAGTATCGTGAACACGAACACGCCCAGCGTGGGCAGGGCCAGCAGCGTCTTGTGGAACTGGCTGTCCGCCAGGGAGGCCAGGTCGTCCTTGGTGCTCTTGAGCTTGTGGCCGGAGGCCAGCAGCTGCTGGGAGATCTTGTTCTGCTTGATGTTCACCCGCCAGGTGTAGATGAACGCCGCCACGAAGAACAGCGTCAGCACCCCGTACAGCAGGATCAGGAAGGAGTTGTCCCCGTAGACGGTCTTGCGCCCCTCCTTGTAGGTCTCCACCACGCCCAGCGTGTTCAGCTTGGACAGGTAGGCCATGCCGAAGTTCACCATGTACAGGTTGAACACCGTCTGGAACAGGAAGAACAGCAGTCCCCTGCCCCACTGGCCCCGGGCCATGCTGCCCGAGCCCATCACCAGGTAGGACAGGCGCGTCTTCCAGTCGCCGTTCTTGAAGGTGGTGAACAGGTCGGCGATGGACAGCCCCAGCCCCTTCAGGCACCGGCCCACCGCCAGCGCCAGGCCCTTCAGGCCGCCGCCGATCCTGCCGGGCAGCCGCGCGAAGAACTGCCCGAGGTCGTGCAGCATCTTCTGGGGCTTGCTCAGCTTTAAGTAATCGAGATCCACCATGTCGGAATCCCCCGTTTCTTTTAAATACGAATGAGGAATGAAGTTTGGACGGGCAGTCAACGGAGTAGGCAGTAGGGAGTAGGGAGCAGGAATAGCCTGGCTTGTGTTGGAACGAAGCAAAATGTTCGCGGCGGCCGCACTTTTCCCTACTCCCTTCTCCCTGATCCATGAATTCAATTTATCGAGCTCCGCTCGACAAATCTGAATTCAACAAAACAGGCCGGGGAAGACTCCCCCAGCCTGTATTGCGATCCATCAGCCCGCGTAGGAGATGCAGGTATCCTGGAACTCGGTCAGGGCGGTCATCAGGGCCTCGTCATCGGCGCCGTCGTACTTGTGGCCGATGATGTTGTCGCCCAGGCCGGTGGCCAGGCTCCAGTAGTCGCCGGGGTACTGGCCCTGCGGGATGGTGTACTGCAGCTGATCGGCCAGCGCGGACAGGGCCACGTCAGCCTTCACGGCGTCGCTCTGCTGAGCCGCCAGGTTGGAGGGACCCCAGCCCAGGGCCTCGTAGCGGGCCAGCTGCACGTCGCCAGAGGACAGCCACGCGGCCAGCGCGTCGCAGGCGGCCAGCTTGGCCTCGTCCTCCTGGGGCTTCACGCCCAGCATCTTGAAGCCGCCGAAGCCGGACATCTGGTAGCCGTCCACGGTGGGCAGCTTGGCGGCGGCGTAGTTGTCGCCGAACAGCTCCTTGGCAGCCTCGGTATCCCAGGTGCCGTCCACGATGGCGGCCACGTTGGTGGCGTTGGAGATGGAGGAGCCGTTCACGAAGGCCGGGCTGTTGGCCAGGGCGATCATGCTCTTCAGGGCCTTCAGGCCGTTCTCGGAGGCGTAGTCCACATTGCAGGCGGTCAGGTTGCCGTCGTTGTCGGACTCATAGGTCAGGGTACAGCCCGCGCCGAAGAAGAACGCGGTCTGATACCAGCCGGAGTTGATCTCCATGTAGAAGCTCTTGCCGGCGGCCTCGCAGTCGGCCAGGATGCCTTCCAGGGTGGAGGGATCGGTGACGACGCTCTTG
>ONJE01000368.1 GCA_900318045.1 uncultured Eubacteriales bacterium | reverse complement strand
GCGTCATCCAGCTGTTCGAGCAGAAGCAGAGAAATATCAACAAAACTGCCGGAGAAACCCTGCTCCGATTGAGCAGGTCTCTCCACTGCCGAATAGAGGACTTGATGGAGTTTTCAACGATCTGACGATAGTACGAGCCGTCACAACCGGCAATTCAGACGCGTTGCGAGAACGGGTTATAATTTGAATGTTGCAATACGAGCAGAATCATAAGCTAACAAATCACAGAGGAGTTTATCATGATCAAGAAAAAAGCTTTATTGTGCGCTGTGCTGGTCCTTGCACTGGCGGTCCAGGCTGCGCTGGCGGAGGGCCTGTGCCGGGTGGAGCAGGATGGCAAATATGCCCTTGCCGACGACAGCGGCTTCCTGCTGACAGATTACCTGTACGACTTCATACAGCCCGACCTCAGCGAGCCGCCCTTCGCGGTAAAGCGGGACGGACACTGCGGCTTTATCGACGAATCAGGCCGCGAGGTGGTGCCCGCGGTCTACGACAAGACGTGGAGCGTTTTTTGCGAGGGCGTGCTGCCCGTGCGCCTCGGTGTAAAATGGGGCTACGTGGACGACGCAGGGAGGCTGGTCGTCGGCCCGTGGTTCGACGACGTCAACGAGTTTTCCGAGGGCCTGGCGGCCGTGGAGCAGGACGGCAAGTGGGGCTATATCGACCACACCGGCCGCTTCACCGTAGAGTCGACGTATGATGCCGCCGACGACTATCACAATGGCTATGCCGCAGTGGAGTCTGGGGATAAATGGGGACTGATCGACAAGAGCGGCGTCTGGGTACTAGAACCACAGTTTGATTACCCTGAGTTCCGCGTGGATGGCGACGGCCTGATCTCCGTCATCGACCCGGATGCGGGCGAGTCCTTCCGCTACTTCGACGTCTCCTCCGGCGCGGCGGTGGAGGTGAAGGCCGTGACCAGCGGCATCGACCTGTCCGATTTTATGCCCTTCGAGGGCAAGAAGGTGGCTGTCCTCTCAGAAAAGCGCACGCTGGACAAGCGGGTCACGGAAGAGCAGACCCTGCCCCGCCTGGACGGGGCCACGGCCTTGTTCCCGGTCTATTCCGCCTTCTGCCAGGCGGTGTACCCGAAGGACACCCGCTACACCTGGATCGAGGACGACGAGAGCGACCAGAGCGCCCTGATTACCTGCACCAAGACCAACCGCGCCTACGAGCGGCTGATCGAGGGCAAGGCCGACGTCATCTTCGTGGCCCAGCCCTCGGACGAGGAGCTGGCCATGGCGGCCGACAAGGGTGTGGAATTCGATATGATCCCAATCGGCAGGGAGGCCTTCGTGTTCATCGTGAACAAGGACAACCCACTGGACAATATCGCGGTCGAGCAGATCAGGGGCGTCTACTCCGGCGCGATCACCGACTGGAGCCAGCTGGGCGTGGAGGGCGTCGGCCCCATCGTGGCCTACCAGCGCCCGAAGAACAGCGGCAGCCAGACCGCGCTGGAGGCGCTGATGGGCGACACGCCGCTGATGGAAGCCCCGCAGGGCGTGGTGGCCTGGGACATGGGCGACATCGTGGACACCGTGGAATACCGCAACCTGCCCAACGCCATCGGCTACTCCTTCCGCTTCTTCTGCACCGAAATGATGGGCAGCGACGTGAAGCTGCTGGCCGTGGACGGCGTTCAGCCCACCGAGGCCAATATCCGAAACGGCAGCTATCCCATCACCTCCACCCTCTACGCCATCCGACTGAAGGGCAACGATAACCCCAACGTTGTGGCGCTGCTTGACTGGATTCAGTCGCCCCAGGGCATGGAATTGGTGGAGAAGTCTGGCTACACGCCGTGGGAAGAGTAAACCAGTGGAATATCTGCTCTCAGCAATGAAGTAATCTGTTGAATATTGGAAGGCAGAGGCTTATGTTTCAAAATCGGTGTCTGGCGCTCAATGAAAGGGCGCTGGCTGTGATCTGCTGGCTGGCGGTGGCCTTTATTCCCGTCTTCACCGCCCTTGGCGCGATTCCCGGTATGGAATATGTGCCGACGCACAAGGGGGCGTGGCTCGTCTGCGTGGCGGTGCTGCTGGCGGTCGCACTGTGAGCGGACGATCGGAAAGGCCACTGGCTGCTGCTGATGCCGGTGCTATCTGTGGCGGTGCTGCGGCTGTTCATCCCGGCGGAGGGCATGGGGCTGTGGCAGTGCATCCTGGCCCTTGCCGATCTGATCCTGGGCGGCGCGCTGTCTGCCCGGGCGAAGACCGGCAGGAAGCTGAAAATGGCCGTGCGCGTGCTGTCCATATTGTCGCTGATCCCAACGCTGTCAATGATGCTGCTCACTTCCATCATTGGGACCGGCGGCATCGCCCTTCGCCATTATCCCTATCCCAACGGCTATTATGAAGCGGAGGTGCGCGTTGTCGATGGAGGCGCTACAGGCGGGAGTACGATTGTCACGGTCTATCGGCCTGCGCCGGATCTCCCCTTTGGCAATCTGAGACTGATTCGGGGCAAGACCACCCTGGGCTGGATCGACCCAAGTGCACTGGAGGTGGCGTGGGTGGATGAGGACACGATCTCTATAAATGGCAGGATGTGGCATTGGCGGGACGAAGGTGTGCAGAGGCAGGAGGTGGGCTAATGAAGAAATGGATGGCTGTTGTTCTCTTACTGATCCTGCTGTTGGAACCTTGGGCCGTTTCGCTGGTGCGTTGTGAGATCCTCACGCATAAATAATGCACCGGCGAGATCCGGGAGACCTGCGCGTCCTGGCCGATGGCGGGAACGATCCGGCAGATCAAAATGCTGGATTATTCGC
>ONJE01000243.1 GCA_900318045.1 uncultured Eubacteriales bacterium | reverse complement strand
CCCGGTAAGTTAGCGTTTAGAACGCGGCAGTCGCTATTTCTAATCCCTATTCCCTAATCCCTAATCCCTGCGCGTCAGCTCGACAAATCAGAATTTACCAAACTATCCCCCCGAAGGTGATGCCCATGAAGCTACGGATACTGTTCCTTTTGACGCTCGCCCTGGCGCTGGTGCTTGCGGGGTGCCGAAACAGCGCCCCAACCGCCGCGAACCCGTCGCCCGCCGTGGTGGTGGGCTTTTCCCAGCTGGGGTCTGAAAGCGGGTGGCGCATCGGCAACACCGCCAGCATGGAGCAGGCGGCGAAGGAATGGGGCTTCGGCCTGATGCTGGACAACGCCAACCAGCGCCAGGAGAAGCAGATCGCGGCCATCCGCTCGTTCATCTCCTACCAGGTGGACGTGATCGTGTTTTCGCCCATCGTGGAGACGGGCTGGGACAACGTGCTGCGGGAGGCCCGGCAGGCGGGCATCCCGGTGATACTGACGGACCGCATGGTGGACGTGGACGACGAGGACCTGTACACGGCCTACATCGGCGCGGACTTCCTGGCGGAGGGCCGCCGGGCGGGGGAATTCCTGCTGAGGAAGGCTGACGCCATGGGGGCGGACCACCTGAACATCGTGGAGATCACAGGCACCGAGAATTCCACCCCGATGCGGGACCGGCAGGCCGGTTTCGCCGAGGCCATCGCGGGGGACGCGCGCTTCACCGTGCTGGAGAGCATCACCGGCGATTTTCTGCGCTCCAAGGGCCGGGAGTGCATGCGCACGCTGCTGGACCGGTACGGCGCGGAAGGCATCGACGTGGTCTACTCCCACAACGACGCCATGACCCTGGGGGCGCTGGACGTGCTGGACGAGGCGGGTGTCGTGCCGGGGGAGGACATTGTGCTGATCTCCGTGGACGGCGAGCAGGCCGCGGTGGACGAGCTGCGCAAGGGCCGCATCAACTGCATCGTGGAGTGTACGCCCCACCTGGGGGGCGATGTGATGGCCCAGGTGGACGCGCTGACCCGCGGCAAGCAGATTCCCAAGACCATCCACCCCGAGGAGACCGTGTTTACTGAGTTTGACGACCTGAGCAAGATCGGGCCGAGGGGATACTGATATGAATAACCGCGTTCGCAGGACCAGCATCATCGACCGCCTGACCCACACGACGCGGGCGACGGCGATCATGCTGGCGATCCCGGCGCTGCTCAGCCTGGGCATGATGCTGTTGACCACGGTGCGCTACCAGCGGGCCATGGACCGCATGGCGACGGTGGCGGGCCTGAAGCCGGTGGTGGGCACCCAGCTGCCGGAGCAGCTGTTTTCGGTGACGGCGGGCCGGCTGGACTACGAGGCCAGCGGCGTGGACGCGCTGGTGGGGTCGGTGGACCAGACCCTGGGGCGGCTGCTGGAGGACACCGAGGGCCCGGGCTACCTGGAGCTGACGGTGGCCCGGCGCACGATGGCCACCCTGTCGGGCTACCTGGAGCAGCTGCGCACGGGCATGGCTAACGGCGCGCCGGTGGCCGACATGGAGAATATCGTGGACGAGGTGCGCGACGTGGGCGACCTGATCACCGACATGCTGGACGACTTCATATCGGTGGAGATCGACGGCACGGTGAAGTCGGCCCACCAGCTGAGCCAGGTGGTGGGCGTGACCGCCTTCGTGGAGGTGCTGCTGCTGGTGGTGGCGCTGTTCCGGTCGGGCTCGGCGTCGCTGCAGCTGGCCGACACCATCCGCCGGGCCATCCAGCAGCTGGAGGGCAGCGTGCACCGGCTGACCGGCGGCGACCTGAAGGCCCGCGTGCCGGACATGGAGGTGGAGGAGCTGTCCGAGCTGGCCCAGCAGACCAACGTCATGGCCAACCGACTGGAGACGCTGATCGAGCGCAGCCGCCGGGAGCAGGAGAACCTGGCCAAGTCGGAGCTGCGGCTTTTGCAGGCACAGATCAACCCCCATTTCCTGTACAACACACTGGACGCCATCATCTGGCAGGCCCAGTCGGGCAAGAGCGAGGAGGTCATACGCCTGACGCGCTCGCTGAGCGACTTCTTCCGCATCAGCCTGTCCTCCGGCGCGGACTGGATACCGCTTGAGGGCGAGGCGCGGCACGTGTCCGGCTACCTGAGCATCCAGAAGATACGCTACCGGGACATACTGAACTACGAAATCGACATCCCCGAGGCGCTGCAGGGGGGCTACGTGGTGAAGATGCTGCTCCAGCCGCTGGTGGAAAACGCGCTGTACCACGGCATCAAGGGCAAGCGGGGCGGCGGCATGATCCGCGTCTCGGCGTCGCCCGAGGGTGAAAGGGTGCGCTTCACCGTTTCCGATACCGGCAAGGGCATGACCCCGGAGGCGCTTGAGCGGGTGGTGGCCGTGATGCGCAGCGACACCCCGGCCCTGTCCGGCGTGGCTCCTGCCGAGGGCTCCAGCTTCGGCCTGCGCAATGTGGACGCCCGCATCCGCCTGTTCTACCGGCAGAAGACGGGCCTTGAAATCGAAAGCGACATGACGGGCACCCGGGTGTCCTTCTGCGTGCCGCTGAAATCCAGGGAGGAAATCGCAAATGATGAAGGTGTTTCTGGTTGACGACGAGATCGCCATTCGGGAGAACCTGCGCAATTCGTTCCCCTGGGAGCAGAACGGCTTCCAGCTGGTGGGGGAGGCCCCGGACGGCGAGATGGCCCTGCCGATGATCCGCGACCTGAACCCGGACATACTGCTCACCGACATCCGGATGCCCTTCATGGACGGCATGGAGCTGTGCGCGCAGGTGAAGCGGGTGCTGCCCTGGATCGGCGTGGTGATCCTCTCCGGATACGATGACTTCGCCTATGCCCGCCAGGCCATCTCGCTGGGGGTGAAGGAGTACCTGCTCAAGCCCATCACCGCCGACGAGCTGGGCGAGGCGCTCAAGCGGGTGGCGGCCCGGATCACCGAGGAGCGCCGTGCGGCCTCCCTGCGCCGGGACGCGGCCCCCGGCAACCCCTTTTTGCGGGAAAAGCTGCTGGCCTCGCTGTTTACCGAGGAGGGGGACCGCTTCGAGGACGAGCAGCTGATGCGACAGATGCGCGCCATGGGCGTGAACCTGGCCGCGGGCTGCTACGTGGTCATCGACATCGCCTTCCCGCTGAAGGACGAGGCCCGTGTCCGGGCGCGGGAGGCCCTGTCCGCGCTGGCCGAGGCCAGCGGCGGCAGCGTGTTCACCTGCGGAATGCCCCACGGGGCCCGGGCGCTGGTGCTGGGCGACAACGAGCGGGACGCCGAGGAGCGGGCTTATTCCTTCGCGGCGTCGGCGGCCCACCTGCCACAGCTGGAATCCTGCGACCAGCTGCTGCTGTCCATCGGCGAGACGGTGACGGACTACTTCGAGATCCGCAAATCGATGCAGTCCGCCCGCCACGTGCGCCACGCCGCCGTCGGCCGGGGCGGCGGGCGGCGCATCATCGGCGTGGGGGAGCTGGACGACGAGACCACGTCGCTGAACAGCCTGGAGCTGTCGCCGCTGTACGAGCGGCTGCAATATGCCCCCGCCGAGGAGCTGGACGCCATACTGGCCGATTACGCCGACCTGCTGGGCAGCGGGGCCGAGGGAAGGGAGCTGGCCCTGGGCTACCTGCGCATCGCGGCGGTGATCGCGGCCAGGCAGATCGTGTCCGACGCCGGGGCCGACCCCCAGAGGGTGCTGGACGAGGGGCGCATCGCCGAGGCGCTGAGGGCCGAGGGCATCGAGGCCGTGCGGGCGCTGCTCAACGAGGCCATGGCCTGCCGGGACCGCAGCGGCCGGGGACAGGGCCAGACCCCCGTGGCCCGCGCCCGCCGCTTCCTCAGCCGGCGCTATTCCGACCCCAACCTGATGCTCCAGGACGTGGCCGGGGAGGTGGGCATGTCCCAGAGCCACTTCTCCACCGTCTTTGCCCAGGAGACCGGCCTCACCTTCACCCAGTACCTCACCGCCCTGCGCATCGGCAAGGCCAAGGAGCTGCTCTCCGCCACCGCCATGCGCTCCTCCGAGATCGCCTTCGCCGTGGGCTACAACGACGCCCACTATTTCAGCTACATGTTCAAGAAGCAGACGGGTATGACGCCCAGCGAGTATCGGAAGGAGAATGGGAGATAAGGGGTTAGGGAATAGGGATTAGGGAACAGGGAGCAGGGAACAGGGATTAGGGATTAGGGATTAGGGAACAGGGAACAGGGAACAGGGAACAGGGAACAGGAATGGCGGCTGGCGCATCCAAAAGCCTTCCCCTTCAGGGGGGCCGTAGGCCCTAGCGAGCCTGCGAGCGTCAGGTGGACCGCCGCAGGCGGGTCGGAAGAGGTCGGTCCCCCTGCGGTATCGACGGTTTGCGCGCTTTCCTCAAA
>ONJE01000064.1 GCA_900318045.1 uncultured Eubacteriales bacterium | reverse complement strand
TTGACTTGCCGCCAGCAAGCCTGCGGGCCTTCGCCTTGGTATGACGAAAAATCCGCTCGCATGCTTGCATACATTTAGATTGAGATTAGAGTGTGTTTCAAAATGCAGGGAGATGCAATTTCGAGTGGATTTGCCTGCATTTCAAGGCGATTTTCCGCAGGCTTAGTGGGCTAAGTCAAGGGAAATCAACGCCGAAATGCAGGCAAAGACGCCGTAATTGCGCTTCAGGCATTTTAGAAACACACTCTAAGGAAATACCGCACAATTGGGTGGTAGCATGGCGAGGTGAATTTTGGTCAGGCGTGGTCTGAATATTTCGCAGGCTTACTGTTTTCTTAACTGACTTGATACTTGACAATACCCCCTGGGGGTGTTATACTATCCCCATAAAATACCAGGGAGGGGTATATGAATGCCGAGTGAAATGAACAATGAGGCTTTGCGGGAGGGCCTCTATCAGCAGGCAAAGGACAAATTCCTGCACTACGTCGGCGCGGAGGACCTACGCGAGGCGGAGGCGCTCTTCCGCCAGATCCAGGAATACAGGCAGTCTGCGGCCTACATCGAAAAGTGCAGGACGCTGCTGGACTACATGCCGGGCTGCACGGTGACCTTCGGCAGCTTCGAGGGAAAGCCCATTCGCTGGCGGATCGTGGACCAGCGGGGCAAGATGCGCCTGCTGCTGGCCGAGGAGATCGTCACCCGCCGCTGCTATCACCGCACCACGCTGGAGGACGCTACATGGTCGGATTGCTCGCTGCGCAAGTGGCTGAACAAGGACTTCCTTGAGAGTGCATTCACCTCCGCGGAGCGCATGAAGATCGTCCCCAACAAATTACAGAACCTGCGAAACCGCAAGTTCTATACCCAGGGCGGTCCGGATACCATGGACCGGGTGCACGTTCCCGGCGTAGAGGAGATCGAGCGCTACATGCCCGAACAGGCCGATCGCGCCGGCAGTGACTGGTGGTGGTTGCGCTGTCCCGGAAGCAACCTTTTCAGCGCCGTGGCCGTATATGACGACGGCACCATCTATGAAAACGGCATACACATCGATTACGAGGGCGGTGGGGTCCGGCCTGCGGTGTGGGTGCTGCTGAAGGTATAAAAAATCGTTAACAAACAACAGAAATGGTGGTGATAAGCCACCATTCCTGTTGTTTGTCTATGATGTTGAATTCAGAACTGTCTTATCAGCGCCACCAGCTTGCCCAGCACGGTGACGTTGTCTACATAGATGGGGGACATCGTGGCGTTTTCCGGCTGGAGGCGCACCCGTCCGTCCTCATAAAAGATGCGTTTCAGGGTAGCTTCGTCCTCGGGGGTCATGGCGACTACGATCTCGCCGTTTTCGGCGGTGTCCTGCTGGCGCAGCACCACGATGTCGCCGTCCATGATGCCCGCGTCGATCATACTCTCACCCTCCACCCGCAGCGAGAACATTTCGCCCTGGCCCAGCACGCTCTGGGGCAGGGACAGGTATTCCTCGATGTTTTCAATGGCCAGGATCGGCTGGCCGGCGGTTACGCGCCCAACCAGCGGCACGCTCCGTCCCCGGGCCTGTGTGCCGTCCAGTACTTCCAATGCCCGGGGTTTGGTGGAATCCCGGCGAATCAGACCCTTCTCCTCCAGGTGGTTCAGATGGGCGTGGACCGTTGAGGTGGAGCGCAGGCCCACCGCGGCGCATATCTCACGCACAGACGGGGGATAACCCTTTTCCTCGATCTCCGATTTAATAAAATCCAGTATCCTCTGCTGGTTTTCATGGGAAGCGCGCATGGTCATCTCCTCCAAACAAATGTTCTGCTTACAGTATAACACATCTATGCCCAAAATGCAAACACATGTTCTAAATAATCCGTGTAATACTAATCTCAACCTAAACCTATTCCCTTGACTTGCCGCCAGTAAGCCTGCGGGCCTTCGCCTTGGTATGACGAAAAATCCGCTCGCATGCTTGCATACATTTAGATTGAGATTAGTATAAATTGTGCCGCCCCTTTCGCTGCGCATCATCCACAAATATGACAAAAATCTGAAAAGATATGAAATAAGTGTCAAAAAGTGGCGAAAAGAGTATTGATGTGGTATAATGTGGGGTACAAAGTGGGGAAAAGGGGGTGAATCCGATGTCGGGCGCTGAATTTTCAGGCAACTACACGCATAATATTGACCCCAAGGGCCGGGTGACCATTCCTGCCGCTTATCGCGAGGCGCTGGGCTATGGGTTCACCATCGGCTTGAACAATGCGTTCAATGCCATCGCGCTGTACCCCATCGACAAGTGGCAGGATATGAGCGAGCGTTTGGACCGCATCCCCGACAGCGATGCCCGGGGCATGGCCTATGTGCGACTGATCAAGGCGTTTTCCTTCACGAATCAAAGCCTGGATAGCCAGGGCCGGGTGCTGCTGCCTGCGGTACTGCGCCAGAAGGCGGGCATGGATAAGGCCATTCGCTTCGCCGGCATGGGACGCTGGCTGGAGATTTGGGATGAGGATCGCTTCGCCGAGACTTGCGAAAAGGCCGAGCTGGACATCGGTGCGCTGCTGGACTATGTCAATGATCGCTACTACAGCAACCCAGTCGGCGGCAATGCCAGGGAATAGTGTTCTACCCTTGGTTGCGGAGGAATAGATATGAAAAGGATGCCAACCTCCAACAGGTTGCGTGAGCAGAAGCTGAACAGCAAGCTCATGGTCGCCTTTGCGGTGGTGGTGCTCATCGGCGTGATTGTCCAGATCACGATGATGGCGCAGCTGTCCACCCAGAGCAAGCAGACCTACGCGCTGCGCAGCGAGTCGAAGGAGCTCACGAGCCGCATCCAGAACCTGACCCGCAGCCTGGACCAGTTCCACAATCAGGAGCGGATCACGGCCAGAGCCCGGAAGCTGGGCATGAAGCTGCCGGATGAAACGCAGCTTCGGGTGGTAAATCTGCCCGGGCTGTCCTACAGTACAACCGCGCAGAGCGCTGAGAATATCGGCGCTGGAGAAATGGAGTAAACTATTTTTCCTGGGCGGGGAGGGGTGCGCTTGGTTCTCACAGGGCCGGTCATCCGTCGCCGCCTTGCGCTATGTATGGCCGTTTTTATCCTGCTGCTTACCGTGCTGGGCGGACGCCTTTTCTGGCTGCAAGTGATCGGGGGCAGGGCTTTACAGCAGCGGGCACAGTCCCAGTGGACCAGCGAGAGCACCATACGGCCAGCCCGGGGTCGCATACTGGACCGGAAGGGCGCGGTGCTGGCCCAGAGCGCCACAGCCTATACCGCCTCCGCCAGTCCCCGCCAGGTGGTCGATCCCGCACGGTTCGCCACGCTGCTTTCGCCGGTGCTGGACATGGAGGCAGCCGTGATCCTAAGCAAGGTGTCGGACACCAGCCGGGGCGGGGTCACGCTGAAGCGCCAGCTGCCCCGGGAGACGGCCCAGCAGCTTAAGCGCATGAAGGCCGAGCATGCCGCGGCGGGTTCCGACGCCCTGAACGGCCTGTATTTGGAAGAGGAGAGCAAGCGCTACTATCCCATGGGCGAATTTGCCACCCAGCTGATCGGCCTGACTACCATCGACGGCGTGGGCCAGGCGGGGTTGGAGCAATCGCTGGACCGCTACCTTTCCGGCAAGGCGGGCCGGGTGCTCAGCCAGGTGGACGGCAAGGGCCGTGCCCTGGGCTACGGTGAGACGGAGTACATAGCCGCCATTAACGGTGGGTCGGTGACACTGACCATCGACGCCTCCATACAGAGCTTCGCCGAGCAGGCCGCCCGGGAAGCACTGGAGGTCAACAACGCGAAGGCGGTTCGGGTGCTGGTCATGGACCCGGCCACCGGCGAGATTCTGGCGATGGTCAACAAGCCGGACTATGACCTGAACGACCCGCCACGCGGCGACGTGGAGACCTTGACCAGCCGCATGCGCAACCGGGTGCTCACCGACGCCTACGAGCCGGGGTCCACCTTCAAGACGCTCACCGCAGCTGCCGCGCTGGACGCCGGACTGGTGTCGGTGAACGAGGGCTTTTACTGTGCGGGTTCCGTGGTGGTGGACGGCGGCAAGATCCGCTGCTGGGGCAAGCCCCACGGTGCGGAGACCTTCGCCCAGGCGCTGCAAAACTCCTGCAACCCCGTGTTTGTGGAGATGGGTCTGCGTTTGGGCACGGAGAAGCTGTATCACTACATCGACGCTTTTGGCATCGGAAAGAAGACCGGGGTGGATATCCCCGGCGAGGCCGATGGCATCGTGATATCAAGGCAGGCCGTCAAGCGGGTGGACATCGCCCGCATCGGTTTCGGCCAGTCGGTGGCGGTGACGCCGATCCAGCTGCTCACCGCCGTATGTTCCGTCATCAACGGCGGCAATCTGATGAAGCCCTACGTGGTGAAGTCCGTCTGCGACGCGGACGGGGATATCATCCGACGGGGAGCGCCGCAGGTGGTGGGGCATCCCATAGCCCCGCAGACCTCCGCTGTAATGCGCCGGCTGCTGGAGGACGTGGTCACCTTGGGCGGAGGCAAGAACGCCTTCATTCCCGGTTATCACGTGGGCGGCAAGACCGGCACGGCCCAGGTCTACAAAGACGGGGTGGTGTCAAGGGACACCCACATCGGCTCCTTCGTGGGTTTTGCCCCGGCCAACGACCCGCGCATCGCGGTGTTGCTGGTGGTGGATGAAGCCGACGTGGCGGTGGACTTCGGTTCGGTGACGGCAGCGCCCTTTGCCAGGGAGATTCTCGAAAAGTCGCTGCCTTATTTGGGCGTGGCCCCGGATACCGGGGAGACACCCACTCCGGGAGTGACGGTGCCTGATGTGACGGGCCTGGGTGTGGATGAGGCCCGAAGGGCTCTCGCTGAAGCTGGGCTGGACAGCGTGTTGGACGGCGCGGGGGGCAAGGTGATCCGTCAGCTGCCTGTGGCTGGCGCGCAGATGAGCGCCGGGGCGCTGGTGATGCTGTACGTGGCCGGACCCGCAGCAAATGGCGAACCGGTACAGGTGCCCGACGTGGTGGGCATGCCCGTGACAGAGGCCAACCGGCTGATAAAATCCTACGGGCTGGAGATGGAGATTGATGGCTGCGGCCCTTCGACTCCGGCTGCGCCTCCGCTCAGTATGACACCACTGTATGCATGCGTCATGCTGAGCGAATTGAAGGATCGCCAACGTATAATTTGAGAATAACATGATACATATCGCCATTTTGGGGAGGCTGTCGGATGAAACTGAATGCGATGATCGGGAGGATTCCCGGAGAGGTCAGTACAAGGGGCGATACAGACATCGAAATCGCAGAGCTGTGTGTCGATTCCAGAAAGGTGACGCCAGGCGCGCTGTTCTTCTGCACCCCTGGCTTGCACATGGACGCCCATGACTTCGCCCCGCAGGCAGTGGAGAAGGGCGCATCGGCGCTGGTGGTCCAGCGTTTTCTGCCGCTGGACGTGCCCCAGGTGAAGGTGGAGGACGTGCGCGTGGCAGCTTCCTACATCGCCTCCGAATACTTCGGGAATCCTTCTCAGAAGCTGATGATGCTGGGCATCACCGGTACCAAGGGCAAGACCACGACCAGTTTCCTGGTCAAGGCCATCATGGAGGCTGCCGGGGTCAAAACCGGCCTGATCGGCACCGTCTGTTCGATGATCGGCGACGAGACCATTCCCAATCGTCTGACCACGCCCGACCCCATCGAGACCCAGACCCTGCTGCGCCGCATGGTGGACGCGGGCATGGAGTGCGTGATCATGGAGGTCTCGGCTCACGCCCTGGACATGCATCGGCTGGCGGGCATGAAGTTCAGGGTGGCTGCATTCTCCAATTTTTCCCAGGACCACCTGGACTACTTTCCCGACCTGGACGCCTACTTCGCCGCGAAGATGAAGCTGCTGGCCCCCGACGTGTGCGAGAACATCGTCTACAACGTGGACGATGAGCGGGTCAGCGCCGGCGTGCGGGCTTTGGGCCGCGAAGCCATGCGCATCGGTATCCGGGAGAGCAGCGACGTCTACGCCAACGACATCGAGATCGGTGAGCGGGGCTGCAGCTTCCTGATGACCTGGCACAAGCGATTCCGCACCACCATATCGCTGCATCTGGCGGGCATATTCAACGTCTACAATGCCTTGATGGCGGCGGGCATCTGCATCTGCGCCGGAGCGGGCCCCGAGAGCATCCGCCAGGGCTTGGAGAGCGTGTACAATGTGCCGGGGCGCATCGAGCTGTTGGACACCGGTACCGCCTATCGGGTGATTCTGGACTACGCCCACTCCCCGGACAGCCTGGAGAACATCCTGAAGGCCGTGCGCCAGACCACCAAGGGGCGCATGATCGCGCTGTTCGGCTGTGGCGGCGACCGGGACCGGAGCAAGCGCCCCGTGATGGGCGAGATCGCGGGCGAGCTCGCGGACTACTGCATATTGACCAGTGACAACCCCCGCAACGAGGACCCCATGGCCATACTGGACGCCATCGAGGCGGGCATCAAGCCCACAGGTTGCGAATACGTGGTGATCGAGAACCGCCGGGAGGCCATACGCTACGCGCTGAAGTTCGCCGGCGCGGGGGACGTGGTGGTGCTGGCCGGCAAGGGTCACGAGACCTATCAGGAGATACGCGGCGTCAAGCATCCCTTCGACGAGAAGGTGGTCGTGCGGGAGCTGCTGGAAGAAATGTGAGATTCAAGGAAGGAACATAACATAAGATGCAGAGACTGATCTGGACCGTAATCGCGTCGTTCGCGATGGCGATCGTGCTGGGCCCGATCGTGATTCCCTGGCTGAAACGGATGAAGTTCGGCAAGGAGATCTACGACCTCGGTCCCCAGACCCACAAGAAAAAGCAGGGCACGCCTCAGATGGGCGGCATTATATTCGCCATACCGGCGTTGATCGCCACGCTGGCCTTCTCCTATGGCACCGCCCGGTGGGATTTCATGCTGATGGCGGTGGTGTCGGCGGTGGGATTCGGCCTGATCGGCTTTGTGGACGATTGGATCAAGATCAAGCTGCACCGGGCCGAGGGGCTGACGCCCAAACAGAAGCTGGCCCCACAGATCGTGCTGTCCATCGGCCTGGCCTTCTGGGCCTACTTCAACCCGAACATCGGCGCTTCGCTGACAGTACCTTTTGTCAACGTGGAGTGGAACCTGGGCTGGTTCTACATTCCGGTGATGGTTTTCGTGCTGGTGGGCACGGTGAACTCGGCCAACCTGCTGGATGGCCTGGACGGCCTGCTGGCCGGCTGTTCGCTGTTCGATTTCGTGACGATGGCGCTGATCTGCGTGGCCCTTGCGGCGGCCAACCCGGCCCAGGCCGACAACCTGCTGAATGTCGCCATCTTCGGCGGCGCAATGGCGGGCGGCCTGCTGGGCTTTTTGCGCTACAATTCCCACCCGGCGCGGGTATTCATGGGAGATGTGGGTTCGTTCTTCATTGGCGGCGCGTTGGTGGGGATGACACTGGTGACCCGACTGTCACTGCTGCTGCCCATCATCGCCCTGGCGATGGTTCTGTCCAGCCTGTCGGACCTGATCCAGTTCGCCTACTTCCGGGCGACCCACGGCAAGCGATTCTTCAAGATGGCGCCGTTGCACCACCACTTCGAGCTCAGCGGCATGCCCGAGACCAGCATCGTGGCCATGTACTATATCGCCACTGCCGTGCTGTGCCTGATCGCGCTGCTGGGTTTTGTGGCGTGATGAGGATATATGATATGTAAATGAACGATGCAGGGGCGGCGATGCGCCGCCCGCCGGGCTGTACGAAGAGATTCGTACCGGGCGGGCGCCGTGTCGGCGCCCCTGCGATCAACAGGAGGACAGTCGGTATGATGAAAGACAAAAAGGTGCTCGTCTTCGGTATGGCGCGCAGCGGCATCGCCGCGGCGGAGCTTCTGCTGCAAAAGGGCGCGAAGGTGTGGGCCTGCGACGGCAAGGCCGAGGCGGACTTCAACGGCGCGCTGGATAATATCAAGGCCGCGGGGGCGGTGCTGTGCCTTGGGGAAAAGCACCCCGAGAACCTGGTGGAGGGCATGGACGCGATGGTCGTCAGTCCCGGCATCCCGGTGGACCACCCGGCCGTGGTCCGGGCCAAGGCACTGGGCGTGGACGTGATGGGTGAAATCGAGTACGCCTATCGCGAGGCCAAGGGGCTGCTGCTCGCCATCACCGGCACCAACGGCAAGACCACTACCACCACGCTGTTGGGCGAAATCTTCAAAAACGCCGGTCGGCGCACCTTCGTGGTGGGAAACATCGGCACGCCCTACAGCGGCGCGGCGGGGGAGATGAAGCCGGGGGACGTGACCGTCTGCGAAATATCGTCCTTCATGATGGAGACCTCTCGGGACTTTCATCCCGCCATCTGTGCGGTGCTGAACATCTCGGAGGATCACCTGAACCGCCACGGCACGATGGAGAAGTACATATCGCTGAAGGAGCGTATTTTTGAAAAATGTACCGGGGACGACGTAGTGGTGCTGAACTGGGACGATCCCATCACCAAGGAAATGGCCAGCCGCGTAAAGTGCAAAGTGGCTTGGTTCTCCTCCAGGAATCCGGTGCCCTTCGGGGCATTCGTACAGTCGGGCAACATCGTCTATGGTACCCCTCAGGACAACAAGCCTGTCTGCGCGGCCGATGAGGTCTATATTCCCGGCGAGCACAATCTGAAAAACGCCCTGGCGGCCACCGCCATGGCAATGGCGGCGGGCATCCCCGCGCCGGTCATCCGACACACGCTGCGCACCTTCAAGGGCGTGGAGCACCGCATTGAGTTCGTGCGGGAACTGGATGGCGTGCGCTTCATCAACGATTCCAAGGGCACCAACGTGGATTCCAGCATACAGGCTGTGCGGGCCATGAACCGGCCCACGGTGCTGATCCTGGGCGGCTACGACAAGCACACCGACTTCACACCCCTGTGCCAGGAGATCGTGAAGTGCCCCATCTCCCGGGTCGTGCTGATCGGCGATACCGCCGGGCAGTGCGAAGAAACCCTCGAAAAGGTGGGCTATCACGGCTGGGTGCACTGCGGTTACGACTTTAAAGCGGCGGTGGAGAAGGCCTTTGAGCTGGCCAATCCCGGCGGAAACGTGCTGCTGTCTCCCAGCTGTGCTTCCTTTGACATGTTCAAGGACTACGAGGAGCGGGGCCGCGTCTTCAAGGACATCGTGAACAAGCTGGAGGGACGCAAGGCTTGACCCTGCGGCCCGCCATCGGGGCCAAGGAAACCCGCATTGGCGCGGGAAGAGATGCGAAGCAGAGCATGTTCGCCGGCATTGATAAGGGGCTGGCGCTCACCACGGCGCTGCTGCTGGTGACGGGCCTGGCGACGCTGTACGCTGCCAGCTACTACAACGCCCAGGATCACGGCGGCGCGTTTTCCGAGGTGCTTTCCCAGCTGTTTGGCGTGGGCGTGGGCGCAGCGGCGATGATCGTGATATTGCGGATGGACTATCGCTTACTGGCGAAGCCATGGCTGTGCGGCGGGCTGCTGGCGGTGAGCCTCGTCATGCTGGCACTGGTGGCGATACCTGGCATCGGGAAGATGCTCAATGGCTCGCGGCGCTGGTTGCGGCTGGGACCGGTCAGCTTTCAACCCTCGGAGCTGGCAAAATACGCGATGATCATCTATCTCGCCCGGGCGCTCAGCCAGAAGCGGCGGGACGTGACCCGGTTCTTCCTGGGGCTCGCGCCGCTGTTCGTGTTGCCGGGGATCGTGTTTATGCTGATCCTGATGCAGCCGAACCTGTCCACCGCGGGCAGCATACTGATTGTCACCGCCGTGATGGTGATGATCGCCGGCGCCCGATGGCGGCACCTGGGGTTGGTGGGCGCGGCAGGCATGGCGCTGGGTACGTTCTATGCCCTGTCCGAGGACTACCGGCGGGCGCGGCTGATGTCCTTCAGGCATCCGTTCGACTTCATGACCAACGAGGGCTATCAGCTGTCCCAGTCGCTGCTGGCCTTCGGTTCCGGCGGGCTGTTCGGAATGGGGCCGGGCATGGGCAGACAAAAGTTCGCCTTCCTGCCTTACCCGGAATCCGACTTCATTTTTGCCGTGGTGGGGGAGGACCTGGGCTGGGTGGGTTGCATGGCGGTGCTGGCGTTGTTTGGAGCCTTCCTTTTTTTCGGGCTGAGGGTGGCCATGAATTGCCCGGAACGCTTCGGGGCCATGCTGGCCGGGGGCATCACCTGCATGATCGGCGTGCAGTGCGTGCTGAATGTGGCCGTGGTGATCGGTATGATGCCCACCACCGGCCTGCCGCTGCCCTTCTTCAGTGCCGGCGGCACCTCTGTCAGCATACTCATGGCCGCCGTGTCTGTGCTGATGAACATATCGCGGAGTGAGCAATGAAAAGGAAAAAAAGGCAATCCCCCTGGCCCCTGGTCGCGGCCATCGTCGTGCTGGGAGTGGCCCTTTGGCTGCTGCTGGCGAATGTGGTGCTCGTGGTGCGGGGCGTGCAGGTGGAGGGCGCAGGGGATATCCCGGTCAATGAGGTGATTCACCTGAGCGAAATACGGCTGGGTGGCTCCATGCGCCGGGTGGATTCGGAGCAGGTGCGTCTGGCGGTGGAGAGCGACGGTCGACTGGCATTCGTGGACCTTGAGAAGCGGTATCCCAACCTGATTTTGTTGAAGGTTCGCCCTCGCAGCCACGACGCCGTGGTGCTCCAGGGGGGCAAGGTGCTGGTGCTGGATTCCGAGGGCTTTGTGGCCCAGGTGCTCGATCGGATGCCGGAGGCGCAGATGCCCTACATCAGCGGGTTGCGGGCATCCTACTACGTGCTGGGTCGGCAGTTGGATACGGCTGATGGGCGGGTCATCGCCATGGCTGCCGTGCTGGATGCGCTGAAGGCCCGCGGGGCGATGCAGTATGCCTCGGAAATCAGCGTTGAGGACATCGGTGATCTGCGCATCATCACCCGCACGGGAATGACGGTGCTGCTGGGCAACAGTGACAACATGTCCGACAAGATCGCTTGGATGGTCGGCGCCGTGGCCGACCTGGAAGCCAGGGGCGAGCGGGGTGGGAAGCTGGACGTGGTCAGCGGCACCAAAGCCGACTACATCCCGGAGCCCACCGTCGAGCCGGACCCGAAGCGCTATGGCTACGAGCCGTCTGCAGAGGCGACCCCAACGCCCGAGACGGAACAGACCCCCGCGCCGGAGAGCTGACATCCGCTTCTGAATTCTATGACAAACCCTTGCCTCAAATTTGAAAGTATTTTGAAAACTGTCGAAAAGCGGAAAAAAACGGGGTTTGCGGTTTGCATATCGAAACAATTCCATGTATAATAGCGATGTATGTTGGGCTATACGTAGCGCGTAACAAAGGATAGGGTGGGTCGACTACAGATATGAAAACGCAAATTGCGGCCATTGAATTCGGAACGTCCAAGATCGTGACGGTGATTGCCCAGAGCGGCGGCATGGACCGGCTGGACATCATTGGCTCGGGCACCGTGCCCTACGACGGCTATTCCGATGGCGACTGGAACACGCCTGGCCAGATGATACAGCGCGTGCGCGATTCCATCGCGGCAGCGGAGCTGGAGGCAAACTCCAAGATCAAGGAGATCTATGTGGGCGTGCCGGGTGAATACATCCATGTGCGCTCCTGTGAAACTGAGGTTGAGCTGCCTGACGGCGTGGTGGACGAGGCGGCAATCAACGCGGTTCAGGACGCCGCGGCGGATCAGCTGCACATCGCCGACGAGGGTGGCCTGGTAATGCACCGCACGCCCTCCTGGTTCATCGTGGACGATGCCAAGAAGACCATGATGCCCGGCGGGAAGGGCAGTCGGCTGCGGGCCAAGACCACCTTCATCGTGGCCGATCCCCAGTTCATCGACGACGTGTCCGAGATGATCGGGCGGCAGAACATCACGATACTGGGCTTCCTGTCCACGACGCTGGGCGAGAGCCTGCTGGTGCTGTCGCTGGAGGATCGCGACCGGGTTGCGGTGCTGCTGGACGTCGGCTACCTGAACACCGAGATCAGCGTGGTGGAGGGCGACGCCATCATCTACCATGCCATACTGCCCCGTGGCGGCGGTCACATTACCGCGGATCTGGCCATGAAGCTGCGCATACCGATGCGCGCCGCGGAGCAGATTAAGAGGGGCTTCGTTTTCAATCCCGACGAATTCGACGCAAATTCCTTCTCCGAGGTATTCGACGACAAGGGACGCCGCATGACCTTCCCGCGCGAGCAGGTGAGCAAGATCGTCGAGGACAGCTTCCAGGAATTGGCGGACATGATCGACATGACCGTGCGCAACGACGTGGAACCCCTGCTGGGCAAGCGCTCCCAGGTGTTCCTCACCGGCGGCGGTATCGCGCTGATGCGCGGGGCGCGGGAGGCCCTGGCCGCGAAGATCAACCGGCCCATAAAGGTCTCCGCAGCGAAATCTTCGAAACTGAACAGCCCGGTATTCTCGGCGTCTCTGGGGCTGGCCGACCTGGTGTTTGACTCCATCGAGAGCCAGGGCGGGCAGGACGAGCGCCTGTCAAGCCGCCTGAAGAACCTGTTCAGCGGCCGTGGCTGATGCGATATACTTACAAAATATACTGACGAGGGGGATGCCTTGTGTTGGAATTTGAAATGGAAGACAAGAACATCAATAATGAGGAAGAGAACACCAACTTTGCGGCCATAAAGGTCATTGGCGTTGGCGGCGCGGGCACAAACGCGGTCAACCGCATGGTGGATTCCGGCCTGAGGGGCGTGGATTTCATCGCGGTGAACACCGACAAGCAGGCGCTGGCCATGTCCAAGGCCCCCATCCAGATCCAGATTGGCGACAAGCTGACCAAGGGCCTGGGCGCGGGTGCGAACCCCGAGGTGGGCCAGAAGGCCGCCGAGGAGAGCCGCGAGGATATTGCCAACACCATCAAGGGCTCCGATCTCGTATTTGTCACCTGTGGCATGGGCGGCGGCACCGGCACCGGCGCGGCACCCATCATCGCCGAGACCGCCCGGGAGATGGGTATTTTGACCATCGGCGTGGTCTCCAAGCCCTTCCTGTTTGAGGGCAGGCAGCGCATGAAGAACGCCGAAAACGGCATCGAAAAGCTGAAGGCCAACGTCGATACACTGGTGGTGGTTCCCAACGACCGGCTGCTGTCCGTGGTCACCAAGGGTACCACGATGACCGACGCCTTCAAGATTGCCGACGATACCCTGCGCCAGGGCATCCAGGGCATCTCCGACCTGATTGCCGTGCCTTCGCTGATCAACCTTGACTTCGCGGATGTGCGCACGGTCATGCAGTCCCGGGGCCTGGCCCACATGGGCATCGGCATCGGCAAGGGAGAGAATCGCATGGTGGATGCCGCCAAGCAGGCGATCTCCAGCCCGATGCTGGAGACCTCCATCGACGGCGCCCGCGCGGTGCTGATCAACATCACCGGCGGCCCCGATACCTCCATCATCGATATCAACGAGGCGGCCCAGCTGATCACTGCCGCTGCCGACCCCGAAGCCAACATCATCTTCGGTGCGGGCATCGACGAATCCATGGACGACGAGGTCAAGATCACCGTGATTGCCACCGGTTTCGAGAAGCCCAGCTTCTCCGAGACGCTGAAGCCCTCTATCGGCGAGAACCGGGAGGAGGACGGTGAGCCCGCCCGCAGCCCAAGGCCTTCCCGCTACGACGAGGAGCAGGTTTCCCCGATTTTTGAACGCCGCGCCCGCAGCGAGCGTCCGCCCCGCGAGGGCTCTGACACCGGCTATGAGCAGCGCGAACAGCGCCGCGCCGAGCGCCAGCAGACCAGGCGTCCACGCGTCTATCAGGACGAAGGACCGGAGCCCCGCAGCCAAAATCGCCGTGGCTTTACCCCGGATGTGCCCAGTTTCATGAAGCGGAAGTAATCGGGCTTATACGTCAACCGCCCTGCCTTATGGCAGGGCGGTTGACGTATTGAGGCTGTAACTAATTGCATGGTATTCTCTAATTTTTCACAAATACCTATTGACATACTGGGAGAATAGGCATATACTGCCATACAGAAGGAGGCGTAAACAATGGCACGATATGTCCTTTTCGGCGCGAACACGCTGATGTGTTGTCGCAGGGCCTGTTTTGCCATGTCTGCGCGCCGGTGATGTTTTACAGGGTTGATGGATGCAGCGGCCGCGGGCCGCTGCTGTTTTTTGCTCTGAAGGAGGCGCCTAACCTTGGATACGTCGTTTATGGTCAAATTCCTGCCCATGTACGTGAAGGCCGCGGGGCTGACGCTGCGGTTGGGCGTGGCGGGCATACTGCTGTCGCTGCTGGTGGGGGGCCTGTGCTGCACGGCGCGGCACTTCCGGGTGCCGGTGCTGGACAAGGTGGCAGGCGTATATATCGAGCTGGCACGGAACACACCGCTGCTGGTGCAGCTGTTCTTCCTGTACTTCGGGCTGCCGAAGGCAGGCATTAAGCTGGACGCCGAGACCTGTGCTGTGGTCGGCCTCACGTTCCTGGGCGGGGCTTACATGGCCGAGTCGCTGCGCAGCGGGCTGGAATCGGTGGACCGGGTCCAGTTGGAATCGGGTATGTGCATCGGGCTTACGCCTCTGCAAAACCTGCGCTACGTGATCCTGCCCCAGGGACTGGCCACGGCCATACCATCCATCGGCGCGAATGTCGTGTTTCTGATCAAGGAG
>ONJE01000209.1 GCA_900318045.1 uncultured Eubacteriales bacterium | reverse complement strand
CTCAGCACGCTGATAGTACTTGGCTGGAAACGGCCCGGTAGGGTAGGTCGTCGCCGGATCTCATTGAGAGTCATTCACTGAGTGGCTCTCTTTTTTGTATAGATATAAGGAAATACCGCACAGTACGGTAGCACGCCAGACGGTGCCTTTTCCGGCAGATGCATCCTGCTAATCTCTTGACTAACCGACAGTGAGCCTGCGAAATATGCAGGTGCATCTGATGAAAAATGCACTCGCCAGCCAACCATCTTGATTGTACGGTATTTCCTTAATGCCGCAAACATTGATCAGCCGGGGAGATGTATGTAATTGAAATATGCAGATCCAACGACTGCGCTCAGCATGACAGAGATTCGGGTCATTTAGCGCTTCGACGGGGATAAAACCGTCGGAGCGCAATTGCTGTACAGGTTTTTATTTGTGGTACGGTTCGCCGGTGCGTATGCGCTCGGCCCGGTACAGCTGTTCCAGCAGGATCACCCGCATCAGGCCATGGGGGAAGGTAAGGTTGGAGAAGGACAGCTTCGCGTCGGCTCGGGCGAGTACGGCGTCGGAAAGCCCGTTGCTCCCGCCAATAACAATCACGTTTCGCCGCCCGTCGCCGCTCCAAGCGGTCAATTTTCGGGACAGTGCCACTGAATCCGGGGCATCGGCCTTGATGCACAGGCAAATCACCCGGTCTGTCGGGCGAATATGCCGGAGTAACGCCTGACCTTCCCGTTCCATATTTTGCCGAATAAGGGCTTCGCTGGGCTTGTCGGGGTCTTTCACGTCGTCCACGGTGATGATCTCGTACTTGCCATAGCGTGACAGCCGCTTCAGGTATTCGGCGCAGCCCTGCTGCTGCCATTTCTCCTTCAGCTTGCCTACGCAGAGTATGATGCCATTCATGCAACGCCTCCCCGGGCCGACACGATCAGGAGGATCAGCATGGAGGTGGCCATCACCAGCACCGCGGCCAGCAGCATGACCTTGTCCCGTCCTTCGAGGGGACGGCGGATGCGGGGAATGGGTTCGATGCCCTCACGTCGGGCGCGCAGACGCAGCGTTACTATCAGCATGGCCATCATTGCGGCGATCATTATCGTTTGCAGTGCGAGGGAGAACACCGTCGCGGCGTCGATCGCTATATCAGCCTCACCCTGACCGGAGGCAAGGTAGGGCAGTACCAGGCAGCTTGCGTTATAGACGGTATGATAGATCATGGCGGCGTACAGCGAATCCAGTGCAAATGCAAGGTATCCGGCCACCGCACCGACCAGCAGGTAGGCTGGAATGCCGTACAAGTTCCCGTGAAGCAGCGCGAACAGCACCGCCGTCACGCTCATGGCGAACCAGGTGCCCCGACTCTCCCAGGCGGACAGCACAAAGCCCCGAAACAGCAGTTCCTCACAGATGGCGGGCATTGCGGCCAGTGTGAGTATAGAGGTTACCAACTCCGCTTCGCTTTGGGGTACAGGCGCTCCGCTCAGGCCGCGTAGTCCCAAGGCGTCCAGGGCGGTTCCCCAGACCGCGGACAGCATACTCGCGACATAGACGCTCAGCAGCCCCAGCAGCGCCGCAGACAGCGTGGGCAGCACCGGAAGGGCGTTCAGGCGCATGGCAGGCACAAGCCCTGGTTGGCGCAGCATATACAGCCCTACAGGCAGCAGCATGAAGGGCAGGTAGTACAGCGCATTCACGATGGCCATACTTGCGTCGGGCAAAAGGAGTTCCAACAGGGTGGAAATCCAGAGCCCCACGGCAGCGAGCAACACAAACCCGCTCGCCGCAAAGAGCGTCGGGCGGGGCTGATTTTCTATTTTGGAAAAAATCGGGTCTTGCATATTGAATTAACCGAAGTAAAGGTAATACCGAAAAATTAAGGTGGTCGATTGGCGAGTGAGTTTCTCGTCAGACGCGCCTGCATATTCCGCAGGCTTATTGTTGGTCAGTTGAACAGTTCTTTAAACGTTGAACCTGAACAGCGTCACGTCGCCATCCTTCATCACGTATTCCTTGCCCTCGCTGCGCACCAGGCCCTTCTCCTTGCAGGCGTTCATGCTGCCTTCGCGGATCAGGTCGTCATAAGCAACGATCTCAGCGCGAATGAAGCCGCGCTCGAAGTCGGTGTGGATCTTGCCGGCGGCCTGGGGCGCCTTGGTGCCGTTCACGATGGTCCAGGCGCGGACCTCCTTGGGACCGGCGGTCAGGAACGAGATCAGGCCCAACAGCCGGTAGCCCAGCACCACCAAGCGGTCCAGGCCGGAGACGCCGATGCCCATGTCCTCCAGGAACAGGGCCTTTTCGTCCGGCTCCATCTGGGAAATTTCCTCCTCGGCGGACGCACAGATGACCAGCACCTCCGCGCCTTCGCTGTTGGCGATTTCCCGCACGGGCTTTACCAGGGGCAACTCGGCCTCGTCCTTGCCCAGGTCCTCCTCGCCGATGTTGGCGGCGTAGATGACCTCTTTGCTGGTCAGCAGGAACCAGTCGTGCACTACGGCCTGCTGATCCTTGTCCAGGGGGCAGGTGCGGGCGGGCTTGCCGGCGTTCAAGTGCTCCAACAGCAACTGTCCGGCCTCGGCCTCCACGGCGAACTTCTTCTCGCCCTTTTTCATCATGGCGGCAGCCTTCTCCGAGCGCTTGGTGACAGTTTCAATGTCGGCCAGGATCAGCTCGGTGTTGATGACATCGATATCCCGGGCGGGGTCCACGCTGCCGTCTACGTGGATGACATTGTCATCCTCGAAGCAGCGCACCACATGCACGATGGCATCCACCTCGCGGATATGGCTGAGGAATTTGTTTCCCAGACCCTCGCCCCGGCTGGCGCCCTTCACCAGACCGGCGATGTCAACGAATTCCAGCGTTGCGGGGGTGTACTTCTCGGGGTGGTACATCTCGGCCAGCACATCCAGCCGGTGGTCGGGTACGGCCACCACGCCGGTGTTTGGCTCGATGGTGCAAAAAGGATAGTTTGCCGCCTGCGCACCGGCGCAGGTGATGGCATTGAAGAGCGTGCTCTTGCCCACGTTCGGCAGACCAACGACGCCTAACTTCATTTTTCTTCACATCTCCTTGTTTTCAGGGGTTTTCAGGCTTGCGCCCGTCCCGTTTTACACAACTTTGATCTCTGTCCGATGCATGTCGCCGGTTTATATACGATTTGTGGCGCGAGTTCGGAGCACGATTTTCGAAGGTGTTCTCAATCCAAATACTCAAACCACTGATCGACGGTAATCTCAGACGCCAAGAAGAAGGGGTCATGCTTATAGGCAAATCCGGCTTCCTCCAGCCAGTTTTGCGCTTCGGGATCGCCTTGGAAAATATGACGTGGCGTTAACAAATTACGCAACGAATCGTCTTTTCTTTGGCAGATACCCTTGCCAATATCTTTCTCTTTGAGATTCTGTCTTATTTTGAACTTCCCCGTTGGGTTGAAAAGAGCCTTACGCAACAACTATATTATAGCAGATGGGCTCCTTTTTCACAATAGACGAAGTGTAATCAGATGACTAATTTATCGCTGATGTAGTTACAGCTCTGTGTCCCCCTGGCAAACTCCCTCAGTCTGTACGGTACCGTCAACGCGTCGTCGTATTGTGAGGTGTTTCCTAAAAAGAAAAAAGCCGCTTTCGCGACTTTTTCAGCACCGCCACGGGGACTCGAACCCCGGTTTTCGCCGTGAGAGGGCGACGTCTTAACCGCTTGACCATGGCGGCAAATGCTGGCTGCCGAACCTGGATTCGAACCAGGACTAAATGAGTCAGAGTCATTCGTGCTACCTTTACACAATTCGGCAATGTCAACCGGACACAACGTGCCCGACCGACAAAAGATATTATAATAGTTCCGAATAGAGAAAAAGTCAAGTGGTTTTCCCGAATTCATCTGCTTTTTACTTTTCCCCCTGGTTACCATTCACCCTTCAAGCCGTTTGGCTCGCCGGTACGGTGGTTCTCGCGCAAGGGTGAATGATAACTTCCCATAGGATATGAAAAACCGGCACAATTAAATGTTCGTTAATGGGCACAAAATACTTGCAACCTTCATGTTCAGGCGTTATGCTAATAAATGCAGGGGAATTGCTTCCCGGACTATGTGAATAAGTGAGGAGACGGAACCTATGAAAGCCGTGAATATCAAACTGAGCCTGGCGGAAAATGTCAAGACCTTCGTGAACATTGCCAATCGTTATCCCTACGACATCGATCTCCGCGTAGGCCGTCACGTGGTGGATGGCAAGTCCATCCTGGGCATCTTCAGCCTGGACCTGTCCAAACCGATCACCCTTGAGGTTTACGCCGATCACTGCGATGACCTGATGGAGGAGCTGAAGCCCTTTATCATCGGTTGAGGAATATACAAAAGACGCCGTCACGCATTGCGACGGCGTCTTTTGCATTTGATCTACAGGCTTCCCCGCAGGAAATTGGCGACGATGCTTATCGCTTCCCGCACCATGAAGTGGATGAGCGTTGGCCCGGTGTACTCCGCTGCGATGCCGTGTACATTCGTCAACCCAGCCCGGCGGGCGTGCTGAAGCGAGCGCCATATATGGTAGTTGTTCGTGACGACGCCGACAGCGGCGTCGGGGCGGTCAATCAGTGCCTTGGAGAATTCCATGTTCTCCTGGGTGTTGGTGGACTTATCCTCCATCAGAATGCGCCCAGGATCCACGCCACGCTTGATGAGCTCGTCGCGAATGCATTGGGCTTCGCTGATGGGTTCGTTGCGGCCCTGGCCACCTGAGGAGATGATGACGGCGTCCGGGTGCTGATCCAGGCAGTCCATCACGGCGTTGACGCGCCGTGTGAGAGCGGGACTGGGGCCATCGGCGTATACGCTGGCGCCCAATACCAGCAGATAATCCATGCCGGGCGGCGCTGTCGCGTTCATGCCGCTGATGACAAAGCCCTCCAGCACGGCCAGCAACGCCAGCCCTGCGATCAGGGCGGTCCGCCAGGCGTAGCGCAGCCAGCGGGGGACAGGTACGCGGGTCAACAGACCGGCGGCGATCAGTGCTACGCCCGCGACGAGCCAAATCCACTGTATGCTCAGGCCAAAGCGGGAGTAGAAGCCGATCAGGAAGTAAAAGGCGAAACAGGCCGCGCCGACCACAATATAGATGATTCCAAGGGCGTTCAACATAGGATTCCTCCCGGTTTACAAGGTTAATAAGGACACACCACAAAACAGCGCGGTCGGCTCAGCGACAGGCCGCGCTGTTTTGTGAAGAAATGCGCAATGATATCAGAGCGTGGGATCGGGAATGCGACCCTCGACGATGTCTTCCAGCGTGATGCCGGAGAGATAGTTGTGGATCAGCTTCTCAAGGCCCTGCCACAGCGGCAGCGTTCGGCAGGCATCCCGGCGCTCGCAGGTGTTTTCCGCCTGTTGCAGGCAGGTCACGGGGGCCATGGACCCCTCCACGACCTGCAGGATCGAGTGAACGCTGTATTCGGAGGCGGGTCTTGCAAGCATGTAGCCGCCCTGATAGCCGCGCACGGCGCGCAGCATGCCGGCCTGGCTGATGTGCAGGGCAATCTGCTCCAGATACTTTTTGGAGATGCCCTGGCGCAGAGCCACGTCCTTCAGGGTTACATAGCCGTCTTTTTGGTGTTCGGCAATATCGACCATCATACGCAGGGCATAGCGCCCCTTTGTGGATATTTTCACGGTAAATGCCCCCTGTATTATTATTTTGGAGACCGAACAAATCACTATGTATAATTGTAACATGAAAATTGTATATATGCAAGCTATAGCGATTGAATATGTGGCTATTTTGTGAAAAAAACCACCAATAAGGCGTACTGTTGGGCTAATAGTGGCTAATATTGGCCAATATTAGGCGAATTTTGGCCAAAAGTCAAGCATTTTACGTGGCTATATATTTTATCTATAGCCCGATATCTTGAGAGAATATTGGACAAAACCGCCGCTCTGTGCTATGATAAATCCAGTAATTCGAACGGAATTGCCGGAAAACGAGTATGCGGGATTAAACCCGCGAACGACAAAACAGGAGGTAAACCATTATGAAGCTTCGCAAACTGATTGCCGCTGCCCTTTCGGCGCTGCTGCTGCTCGGCTCCGTGAGCGCACTGGCTGACATCACCATCGGCGTGCCCAATGACACCACCAACGAAGCCCGCGCGCTGCAGCTGCTGGCCGACAACGGCATCATTGAGCTGGCCGAGGGAGCGGGCGAGACCGCGACCAAGGCGGACGTGCTGACCGAGGGCGTGGAGATCGTCGAGGCACAAGCCGAATACCTGATCAACCAGCTGCCGGACCTGGACTACGCGGTGATCAACTCAAACTTCGTGCTGGATGCCCTGGACGCCGGCATCGAGATCAACAAGGCCCTGCTGACCGAGGCCGAGGAGAAATACCTGCCGCGCGCCAATGTTGTCGCCGTACACGGCGACAACGTGGATGCCGACCTGACCAAGGCCCTGGTGGCCGCCGTAACCAGCCAGCAGGTGAAGGACTACATCACTGATACCTACGCCGGCGCGGTGATTTCCGTGGTGGAGAACCCCACCGACGGTTACGACCCCGACGTGGACTACGACGCCTTGGCCGGCCAGACCATCACCATCGCAGCCACGCCCGCGCCCCATGCCCAGATCCTGGAGATTGTCAAGCAGATCCTGGCCGAGAAGGATATCACCCTGGATATCGCGGTCTACTCCGGCTATACCGAGGAGAACCCTGCCGTGGATGCCGGCGATGTGTATGCCAACTACTTCCAGCACCAGCCCTACCTGGACGACTATGTGGCCGAGACCGGCGGCAACGTGGTGACCGTGGCGGTTGTCCATACCGAGCCCATGGGCCTGTACGGTGGCAAGCAGGCCGACCTGTCCGCGCTGGGCAAGTAAAGTTCCCGATCCGCCAATTGGCCCTTGCCAGAATTCCCGCTTCAACGTATAATAGGGCTTGAACGGTATTTCGGACACGCCGGAAACCCGGCGTGTCCTTAAATATGTCAATACAGGGTGATATACGGATGATTGAGCTTCGCAACCTTTCCAAGAGTTTCGTCACCGCCGAGGGGCCGGTGGAGGCATTGAAGAACGTGAACCTGACCGTCAATGACGGCGACATCTACGGCATCATCGGCATGAGCGGCGCGGGCAAGAGTACCCTTGTGCGCTGCATCAACATGCTGGAGCGGCCCACCGAGGGCAGCGTGCTGCTGGACGGGCGCGACCTGGGGTCGCTGGACAAAAAGCAGATGCAGGAGGTTCGTCGCACGGTGACGATGATCTTCCAATCGTTCAACCTGCTGATGCAGTCCAACTGCCTGCAAAATGTGATGTTCCCGCTGAAGCTGGCCCATATGCCCAAAGCCCGGGCCGAGGCGCGGGCCAGGGAACTGCTTGAAACCGTGGGCCTGCCGGATAAGGCGAAGGCCTATCCGGCCCAGCTGTCCGGCGGCCAGCAACAGCGCGTGGCCATCGCCCGGGCACTCGCCACCAACCCACGGGTGCTGCTGTGCGATGAGGCCACCAGCGCCCTGGACCCCAAGACCACCCAGTCCATACTGGAGCTGATACGCCAGATCAACCAGGATACCGGCATCACCGTGATTGTGATCACCCACCAGATGAGCGTGGTGCAGGAGATCTGCAACCGCGTAGCGATTTTGGAAAGCGGCCGCGTGGTGGAGGAGGGGGAGGTCAGCAAGGTGTTCTCCCGACCCCAGGCCGCAGCTACCCGGGCGCTGGTGTTCCCCGGCATGGCCGAGGGCCAGGTCTCTTCAGGTTACGGACAGCTGGTGCGCCTGATCTTCGACGGCTCGACGACCACTCAAAAGCCGCTGATCGCCTCCATGGCCATGGACATCGGCATCGCGGCGAACATACTGGGGGCGTCCACCCGCACCGTTGGCGGGAAAGAGTACGGGTACATGATGATCGAGATTCCCGGCGGCCCTGACGAGTTGGCCAAGGCCATGAAGTACATTTCGAACGTGCCCAACGTCACGGCTCAGGCCGAGGTGGAGTACGCGGCGAAGGAGGTGACGGCATGAATCCCTTTCTGAAGGCATTTACCCCGGAAAAGCTGTCCGAGGCCTGGGAGATTGTCGTGCGCGACTTTCCCCACGAGCTGTGGGTGACGCTGTACATCACGCTGCTGTCCACACTGTTCGCCATCATCATAGGCCTGCCCCTGGGCGTCATTTTGGTGACGGGGGACGAGAACGGCATCCACCCGCTGCCCAAACCGCTGATGAAGGCGCTGAACGTCATCATCAACTTCCTGCGCTCGGTGCCGTTTTTGATCCTGATCGTGGTAGTCATTCCGCTTACCCGTGCCCTGGTGGGCACCGCTACAGGTTCCGTGGCCATCATTGTGCCGCTGGTGGTGGCGGCCTTCCCCTTCGTGGCGCGGCTGGTGGAGTCGTCCCTCAGGGAGCTGGACCCCAACATCATTGAGATGGCCCAGAGCATGGGCGCTTCCACGATGCAGATCGTGCTCCGGGTGATGCTGCCCGAGAGCGTACCTTCGCTGGTGAGCAATTTCACCCTGGCCATCACCACGATACTGGGCTACACCGCCATGTCCGGCGCGGTGGGCGGAGGCGGCCTGGGCAACATTGCCATACAGATCGGCTACAGCCGCTATAAGTACGCGGTGCTGTACATTGCCATGATCGTGCTGGTGCTGGTGGTACAGGTGTTCCAGAGCGTGGGCTCCCACCTGGCGACGAAGCTGGATAAGCGGATTAAGAGGTAAATTCTGATTTATCGAGGCGTTGGCGGAATCGCCAAGGGTAGATCAAAGGGAACAGGGAACAGGGAACAGGGAACAGGGAACAGGAATGGCGGCTGGCGCGATCCGTAACAACGCTAACTCGCCGGGGGTATCGGGGGCGGAGCGCCCCGATT
>ONJE01000156.1 GCA_900318045.1 uncultured Eubacteriales bacterium | reverse complement strand
CAAGTTCACCCAGGATGACATCGGCAAGACCTTCTGGTTCATGATCGAGGAGGAGGTGCCGGAAGAGGCCAAGAGCAGCCCGTTCATTGCTGATGGGGTGAAGTATGCGAACCCCTGTCAGCAGTGGGTTAGCGTGACCATCAGCGAATCTGCCGGAGCGTTGGTGGTGACCAAGAGCACCACGGAGGAACAGCCCGATGCCGAATTTACCAACGAGCAGCTGGGCAAGCTGATCGTGACCAAGACCTTTGCCGGCAACGCGGCGGACAACCTGACAGATCAGCAGAAGCAAGCCATCACGTTCTCCATTGATGGTCCGAACGGCTTCGATGACATCGCCGAAATGCCGCTGAGCGATGAGAGCTTTAAGAAGGGCACAGACGGAGCGTATACCCTGACGCTGAACAACATCCCGCTGGGTGAATACACCGTGACGGAGATGAAGGCCGATATCGATGGCTATACCCGGGTTACCACCTACGCAGTGAATGGTGGCGATAGCGCGACCGGAGAAGAGGCTGTCATCACACTCAGCGATAGCCTGACGACGGGCAACGTGACCTTCACGAACGACTATACCAAACACACCCAATACACCCCCAAGGTTGACAAGGTGCTCAAGGTGGGTGAGGACATCGCCCCCACCAGCCGCTGGCCGGAGGCCGGCTTCAGCTTCAACCTGGCTGCGCTGGACAGCAAAGTGGGCGGGAGCACCCTTGTTGCGGCGGAGGTGCCGATGCCGGCGATCACGAAGGCAACCGTGAAATGCGAAACCGTGTTGGACGGGGTTGATGGGACAGCCAGACAGGTCAAGACCACTGACCCGGCCTTTGGCGCGATCACCTATACTGTGGCGGGAACCTACAATTACCAGATCACCGAGGCAGTGCCCCAGGGCGCTGTGAGCAACCGCCTGAACGGCATTACCTACGACGCTACGCCCGTGAACGTCACGGTGGTCGTGACAAAGAATGACAGCGGTGAGCTGGTGGTCACCAGCGTGACCTACGGTTCGGTCACTGCCACGGAAGGTATCGAGGATGCGACCGCCACAGTGGTGAACACCATCGAGACGACGGAATTTGAGTTCAACAAGAAGTGGTTTGGCGATGCACTCAGCACCACAGCCATCGGCTGGCCAACGGGCGTGGCAAGCATCGAGGTGACCATCGGCCGCAGGCTGAAGTACCAGGCCGACGCAGTGACGGTCGACGAGACTACCGCATGGACGAATCCGGACGACGGCTTCTCCAAGGTCTATACGCTGACCCAGACCACGGGCATGGGTGCGGGACTGCCAGACCTGACGGTAACCAGTGCAAACAACGTTTACAACTATGTGTTGAAAGGCCTGGACAAGTACGGCGTGTTCGAGGGTCACCAGGGCGAGTGGGAGTACTTCGTCAGCGAGACCCGGCAGAACGCTTACACAACCATCTTCAGGGACGAGAACGGCGAACGACTGGATGGCGCCACGTCCGCCAGAAATGGAGGCACCATCGAAAATCGCCTGATTACCGTCTCCCTGCCTGCCACCGGTGGAAGAGGTACCACGACAATTTACATCGCAGGCGCGGCGCTGGTGCTCCAGGCCATCCTCGGCTTCATTCTCCGAAGAAAGGCGAGGAAAGAAATAGACTAAGCCCCAGCTTCTACAGGGCACCTCTAAAACGTTCGCGTCGTCCGGTGAGATGAATTTTAGTCAGATTTGACTTGCAAAAAACAAGGGCTGCTTGGCGGGAAGTCAAGGTTTTTGCAAGTCGAAGATGGCTGAAATTCAGTCGACCGACGGTGATGAGCGTTTTTAGAGATGCCCTTCAGTTCAGCATTCCCTTCCTTCACCCCGGGTTGGAACGCGAGACCAACCGGGGTTTTTTTATTTTCCCTGTAGACACCACTTGCCATTACTGCTATAATACGCTTATTAAACGTACTCTGGCAAGCATTACCGAAGTTCCATGCTGCTGATTGGAGCCGAGGGAAACCGGAGATAGCGGATGCTTTCAGACAGACTTTGCCTCTCCCCGCAGGGGCGGATTCTGGGTTTTACGCAGAACTGCTCACCCAAATCGACGTGAGCGACAATCAAGGCCTGATGCTGCTGGCCGCCATTATGAACGACGCCATCATGGCGGCCAGGCGGGGTGAGAGGCCAGCCACGCCGTTGGAGACCTTTCTGGATTGGCTGCGGTATAAACAGACACATGGGATTGGCTGCGGTATAAACAGACACATGAGATACAAGATGCAAAACCACAGGACATACAGAATCCGGGAATCTGATTTGTCTGGAAGCATAACAATTGGATTATTCAGTGAAACAGGAAGGGTGAAATGCTTTGGAAAGCAGGCTATTGTCTACGCGGATCTGCCGGGACTATCCGGGTCGCCCGGCCATCGTCGGCAACGGTGGCAGCTGTACCTACGAGGACATGCTTAAGGGCATCCATGGACTTGAGAAAAGGCTTCGGGAGATGGGCGTTGAAAAGGGCAGCCGGGTGGCGCTGTGGGGCTACAACTCCGCCAACTGGCTGATCGCGTTTTTCGCCATCGTCCGGGCGGGCGGCACCGCCGTACTGGTGAATTACAGCATGGGCAGCGCCGACGCCGCCGAGCTGCTGACCATGACGGAGACGGGCTTCCTGCTGTGTGGTGACAACGGGGAGACGAAGAAGGACCCGGACGCGATGCGCAAGCTGGCATCGCTTTCGGGCATCCCGGAGGACCGTTGCCTGGATATCCGTCCCGCCGCGCTGGACCTGGGGTATATGTTCCGTGACGAAGCGGGGGACGATGCGCCCGATGCTTCCGATGAGAACGCGACCGCCTTCATCATCTTTACCTCCGGCACCACCTCCCAGCCCAAGGCGGTGCAGATCTCACAGAAGGCGCTGACCTTCGACGCGGACGCCTTCAACGAAAACATCGGCGAATACGCGGGCCGCAGCGTGTGCGTGGCGGTGCCGCTGTTTCACATACTGGGCTTGCTGATGAGTTACGCCTACCTGTGCCGGGGGGCGACGGTGTGCCTGCCCGACAACTACAAGCCGGAAACGCTGGTTCGGGAGATAGACGCCTACCGCATTTCGGACATGGCGGCAGTGGGCGCAATCTACCTGAGCCTGGCCGACGCGGAGGGCTTTGAGAAGAACGTGGTGCCCAACCTGCACCTGTGCATGATCGCGGGGGGCATGTCCACCCCGGTGCAGATGATGCGGTTGGAGCTGCAATACGCCAACGCTACCTTCATCAACATGTACGGCCAGAGCGAGGCCGCGCCGCTGACGATGGTGCGCCCCTCCGACATGGTGGAGAAGCGGGCCCAGACCGTGGGCCAGGCCATCGGGGGCTTGGATATACGCATTTCCGACGGCAAGGGCGGCTTCCTGCCCCAGGGCGAGATCGGCGAGGTGGTGGCCCGGGGCGGCAACCTGATGAACGGCTACGACAAGCTGCCCACGGACAAGCAGCCCATCGACGAGAACGGCTGGCTGCACACCGGCGACCTGGGCTATCTGGACGCGGACGGGTATCTGCACCTGTCCGGGCGCATCAAGGATGTCATCATCCGGGGCGGCGAGAACATATCGCCCTCGGAGATCGAGAGCGCCCTGAACCAGATGGAGAACATCCGGGAGGCCAAGGTCATGGGTGCGCCCCATCCCATCTACGGCGAGAGCGTGGAGGCCTGCGTCACCATGACAGATGGTGGCAAGAGCTTCGATCAGGAGGCGTTGAAGGCCGCGCTGCGGCGGGTGATCGCCCGGTTCAAGGTGCCCTCCCACATCTTCCTGTACGACAGCTTCCCGTTGAATGTGAACGGCAAGCTGGACCAGCGCACGCTCCACGCGGACATGCTCACCCGCCTGCGGCGGCTGGCGGTGGACGAGGAGCTGGCGGGCGGCGTGACCGTGTTCGACGTGGTGGTGCGCAACAGCGACTACGCCATCGTGCCCGTCACCAGCATGGCCAGCGAGCTGGCCCAGGCCGTGGGCTTCAGCCGCCGCCGTCTGATGTCCATTCGCCTGGCGGTGGAGGAGATGCTCACCGAGCGCATTACAGACGCCTATTCCGCCGCCGGCGACATCCGTATGCGGATCACGCTGATGCCCGAATGGCTGCGCATCTCGTTCAGCGACGACGGCGCGGAGTACTTCATCGACAAGCGCCGGGACACCTCCATGAGCGCGAAGATCATCCTGAAGGCCGTCAGCGACTTCCACACCGATTACCCGAATGGCAAGCCCGTGTACTGCATGGACTTCCTGTATGAGAACGAATTCAGCATCCAGGAGTTTTTGATGAAGAGCAAGGAGGAAATCGAAGCATGAGCAATATGCGCCCCAAGTTTGAAAAAAAGGAAATGGCCTTTTCCAGCAGTCCCTATATCTACCTGCCGGTGGATATCCCCGCCTACACCGTGGAGCTTACCCACCGGGACCCCGTCGACGGGACGCTGCTCCAACGCGCACTGGACCGGACGATCCAGCGCATGCCCTATCTTTCCGATACGCTTGTCATCGACCACGGCGCCGTGTATTATGCCAGCGATCCGCTGCCCATGGAGGCCGCCCATGTGGCGGGTATCCGCCACGTCGGCGGCAGCGAGACCAACTATCACATGCTGGATGTCACCTATGACGGCAACGTGACCTGGTTCACCATGTACCACGGCTTCTGCGACGGGCAGGGCATCTACACCTTCCTGGAATCGGTGCTGTATCACTATTACTGCATGAAGGACGGCGTGGAATACGACCCCAACGGCATCCGCTGCGACAGCACCGAGGCCACCGAGGCCGAGACCTTCGAGCCCTATTCCAGGGAGTATGAGGTGTCCCCCGGTTTCAGCATGGCCCGGACGGAGATGCCCACGCCCTACCACCTGCCGGAGATCGTGCCCAATCGCGGCGGCGAGGTTTTCGAGTACGGCTTCAGCCTGCCCTCGGAGGCGTTTATGCGGTTTGTGAAGGCCAACGGCGCTTCCCCCTCCGTAATGCTGTCCATGCTGGTGGGCGAGGCCATCCAGCGGCTGCATCCCGACGCCGACGCGCCCATCTTCGTCAACATCCCCGTGTCCATTCGGCGGCAGCTGGGCTGTGAGGAGACCTTCAAGAACTGCTCCAGCCGCGTGGTGCTGCCCGTTGCCGGCACGCCCATGGACGCGCTGCCCTTTGAACAGCGGGCCGCGCAGCTTCGGGCGCTGCTGAAGCAGCAGATGACCGAGGATCACTTCCACGCCATCTACAATCGGATCCGACCGATCTACGTCAACCGCATGGAGCAGGCCACGGATTACGCGGAGGAATTGAAAAAGCCCGCAGCCTTCTTCTCGATCCAGCACGATACCTTCTACATCGATTACATCGGCTCCATGCACAAGACCGGCTATTCCGAGCAGATCACGGACGTGCGGTTCCTCTGCGCGCCCGCCGGCGGGAAGACGCTGCACCTGAACATCATCGAGCACAACGGGGAATTCCGCATCACCTGCCTGGCGTGCAACGACATTCCCACCGTGGCCGACGCGCTGGAACAGGTGCTGAAGGACCACGAGCTGCCCGTGAAGCGCTTCCCCGTGCAGCGCTTCAGCCTGCCGCTGACCGCCTGGCGCGAGGGCAGCTTTTGAACGAGAAGGGGGAGCAAACCATGAATCAGCCGGATTTTCAGCTCAAGCAACAGAATTTCAGCGGCGTATCCCAGTTTTACCGCAGCAAGCCCACCCGGGCCTATGTGGTGGAGGTGGGCCTGAGCAGCAGCGTCCGGGGAGACATCCTCCAGGAAGCGGTGAACGCCACCCTGCGCCGCATGCCCTACTTTTCCGACGCGCTTACGGAGCGCAACGGTGACTTCTACTACGCCGTGAACCCGCTGCCCTTTGAGGTGGCCGAGACGCAGACCCTGCGCCGCGTGGGCGGCGCGCAGACCAACTGGCACTGCGTCGACGTGACCTACTGGAACGACACGGTGTGGTTTTCCATGTTCCACGGCTTCTGCGACGGCCTGGGCCTGAACCTGTTCATCGAAGCCACGCTGTACAACTATTTCTGTATCCGCGATGGGAAGCAGTACGCGGTGGAGGGCGTGCGTACCCCGGACAGCCCCATATTGCCCGAGGAGGAGAAGGATGCCTTCGCCCAGCCCCACGACCTTCCCGAGGGCTACACCCAGGATTTCTTCGCGGAGAAGTTCATGCACTTCCCGGAGATCGACGAGAAGCCGCTGGATTACATGTACGGCGTGCCCGTGAAGGTGAAGGAAGACGAATTCATGCGCTTCGTGAAGGACAACAAGTCCACCCCGGTGGCCATGCTGCATGTGCTGATGGCCGGCGCGGTGCAGGCCGTCCATCCCGATAACGAGCAGACCGTGGGCGCGCTGGTGCCCGCCTCCCTGCGCCGTCACCTGGGCGCGGAGAACACCTTCAAGAACTGCTCCGGCGCGCTGCGGCTGCCCTATCGCATGGAGGAGATGCGCGGCCTGTCCTTTGAGGAACAGGCCCAGCGCGCCCGCGCCCTGCTGAAGCAGGCCAACGTACCGGAGCCGGCCAGATACATCGCCAACCAAATGGGCGGGGCCCTTCGCAAGATGAGCGCCGCCATCCCCAACTTCGCCGGAAGGCTGCCCTATCTGGATTTCCAGAAGAACTCCACCAACGACACCTACATGATCGACTATGTGGGCGGCCTCAAGGCCGGCGAATATGGCCGCGAGATCGTGCGCACCAAGTACATGGCCACCAACATCGACCGGAATTTCAACACGGTCACGTTGTACATTTCCGCCACCGGCGGCTGCTTCCACTTTGAAATCGTCCGCGCCTTTGAAAGCGGCGTGTATGTGGACGCTTTCCTGGACCAGCTTTCCCGCCACGGCATCGCCTATGCCCGTGAACCGGAATCCCGCTACGTCACGCCAGAAAACGGACTGATTACAGATTTGGGGTTGTTGTAATGCATTGGCTGTCAGAACCCCAATGATGACCACTGCCTCGACATCGCCGCGCCGGGCAAAACGATATGAACGATATAATTTGGAGGTATATATGAATAATCAGGAATTGAGAGAGCTGGTCAATCCCGTGTTCAACACAGCCAAATCCTGTGTACAGCTCAACGCCGCTGCGGGGGACAAGGACGCGCAGCGTCTTCTTGATGTCCTCGGCTTTCCGCCCTTCGGCGCGCAGATGTCGAAGAAGCCCATCCCGAAGGAGCTGCAAGAGCAGGTCAAGAAGCTCTTTCCTGCGTACATGATTTTGATTGAGACGCGGTTCCAGGCCATGAACCGGTTGATTGAACAGATGCGGGACCGGCAGATCGTGGATTTGCCCTGCGGCTATACTTCCCGCGGCCTTCGACTGTCCCGCGAGGGGAGGACATACTTTGGATGCGATCTTCCTGCTGTGATTGACGCCATGGGCCCCGCAGTGGAATCCATTATTGGAAAGAATGAATCGATCTCGTATCATGCGGTGGACGCGACCAATTACGAATCCATGGAGACCGCGCTTCCCGGTAACAGCCGTGGCCTCCTTGTGACTACGGAAGGGCTTCTGATGTACTTCGTGCAATCCGAATTGGAAGAAGTGTTTTCCAACCTCCGCCGCCTCCTTCAGAAGCATGGCGGGAGCTGGGTCATCACGGACAGGGCCTACTTCCTTTATGACAAGGAGGTTGTGGCCGCCACGTTGAACAACGATCCCACACTGACCGCCTTGTACGCGTCTGTCACAAACCGCGCCGCCGCAACGACGGCGGATGTCAAGTTCAATGACAACGTGTTCTTTGATCCCGACGATGGGAAGGTGCGGTCATTTATCCGAAAGATGGGCTTTGAGCTTCATGAAATCTGCATGGCCGATTATCTTCCCGATCAGATTGCGTCGCTCAAAGGGACACCCGAAGCGGAATCCGCAGTGCGGGATGTATTCAAGAAAATGATGTTCTGGGAGCTCACTGTGGCGAAGAATGCGGCCGAGACGCCTGTTGACAGGAATCTTCCCTTCAAGGTTGAAGCCAGCGTGAAGGATGGAACCTTTGAAGCCTCCATACAGGGCCGCATGGATACGATCACTGCTCCTGAATTGCTGAAGCAGTTCCAGAACGCTGGCAGTGATATACAGGCGATTCACGTCGATGTTCTGATGATGTACAAGTCGCTGGACGACAAGGATAACTTTGAGCTGACCGGCGTGAGCGATGAGGTTCGGGAGATTTTGGAGACGACGGGGTTTGATCAGTTTCTGCTGAAGGAATAACGTGGAGTGGTGGAAATGCTGTCCGCGGTATTCGGCGGCGAGGTCATCCGGGACGTTCCCGCCTGCTTCTTCCGAGAATGCCCTGGATGACAACTATGACTATCCCAATCAGAAGGTCATGCCCGATTCCTGACGGGCGCCTCGAAAAACACTCATCGCCGCCGGACGGCTGGATCTCAGCCATCTTTGACTTGCAAAAACCTTGACTGCCCGCCACGCAGCCTGCGTCTTTTGCAAGTCAAATCTGACTAGAGTGTGTTTCTAAAATGCCTGAAGCGCAATT
>ONJE01000072.1 GCA_900318045.1 uncultured Eubacteriales bacterium | reverse complement strand
CGTCGCCGCCTGGCTCAACAATGGCGACCGAACTACCGTGGATGTGGATTCCTTCCCGCCGGATTACATGGATGATTTCATCCGCGACCCGTATCCGACGAGCATCATATGGGATCTGTTCACCCGGGCCGACACCAGGGAGACGGAGACGTTTTACTACATGTCCGCGCCCTACACCACCAACGAGGGCATGATCAAGGTGACCAGCGCGGGTGACAATGCCTTTGCCATCGAAGCGGAGGACGTCAACGGGGAATTCAGCATCATGCTCAATGAGTACATGGTGGACTTCTCCCGGCCGGTGACCTTCATCATCAACGAAGAGGAGACCACCCTGAATCTCACGCCGGACATGGCCGTCCTGGCAGCGACCACTGAGGACCGGGGCGACCCCTGGTACCAGTTCGAGGCCATGGTGACGTTCACGAAATAACGCACAGTATTGTGCGGCATTTCCTTCAGCGCCCAGTGAGCGCGAAACCAAAACAAAGGGGCGAAGTCCATAGGACTTCGTCCCTCAACGCAAAAGTTTAATCAGTTGTTCGCCTCGGTAGTGGTGGTCTCGGCGGTGGACTCGGCAGTCACTTTAACGCCGTCGGAACCCACGGAGACTTCCGCTTCGCTGGAAACGGTGTTGGTCTCGGTGTTGCCCTCTTCATCCGTGACACTGCTGCTCACGGAGACGGAGCTGGTGCTGGAGCTGCTGAAGCTGCAGGCGGTCATGACGCAAACCACGACGGCCAAAAGGATAATTGCGAGTACTTTCTTCATGTTCGTTGCCTCCACTGTAATAGATTGCGGCTACAGTATACACCATGATTGTTAAGGAAATACCGCACAATTAAGGTGGTCAGCTGGCGAGTGAATTTTTCGTCAGGCGCTGATGCAGATTTCGCAGGTTTACTGGCGGTAAATCAAGAAAACTGCATCAGATGACTGACGGAAAAGGCACCGCCAGATGTGCCACCCATATTGTGCGGTATTTCCTTAAGGAACAAAGGCTCTGTTGCTGTTGATTTCTGTCGCCTTGCCGCCTTCGATGACGATCTGGGTGTTGTTCACGCAGTGCCCCCATGGCCATCCTGGAAACACACAAAAAACGTTGCTGAACCGCCTGAACAGCAGTACTTTGTTAATTTTGATAACCTTGGGTTAACAATGCTGTGTTATGATAGAACTATCCTATAGAAGGCAGGCTATACGATGGCAACGGTAACGCTTCGCAAGACCCGGGAGACTCGCGTGCGCGGGGGACACCCCTGGATATACGCTTCGGAGATCGAAAAGGTGGATGGAGCCTTTGAAAATGGCGATATCGTGGATGTGGCGGACTTCAGGGGCAAGTTCATCGGTCGAGGCTTCTACAATCCCCAAAGCCAGATTTCCCTGCGTATACTCACCCGCAACGATGAGCCCTGCGACCGGGGTTTTTTTGCCCGCCGCATACAGGACGCCTGGGACTATCGCAAATTGCTTTGCGACCCGATGAGCTGCCGGCTGATCTACTCGGAGTCGGACTTCCTGCCCGGACTGGTGGTGGACAAGTTCGCCGACGTGCTGGTACTGCAATCGCTGTCCCTGGGCATCGAGCGCATAAAGGGAATGCTCTGCGACCTGCTGATGGAGATCGTACAGCCCTCGGGCATTTGGGAGCGCAGCGACGTGCCGGTGCGCAGGCTGGAGGGGCTGGAGCAGACTACGGGCCTGTTGCGGGGCGAGGTGCCCGACGAGGTGGACATGGTGGAAAACGGCATCCACTTCCTGGTTGATGTGAAGCACGGCCAGAAGACCGGCTTCTTCCTTGACCAGAAGCAGAACCGCGCCGCTCTTGAGCCACTGTGCCGGGACGCGCGGGTGCTGGACTGTTTCTGCCACAATGGCAGCTTTGCCCTTCACGCGGCAAAGTACGGCGCGAGCAGCGTGCTGGGGGTGGACATCTCCGAGGAGGCGCTGGCGGTTGCACGTCGGAACGCCGAAATCAACGGCTTTGACAACGTGACCTTCGAGGCCCACAACTGCTTCGACCTGCTGCGGGATTTAACCGACGCGGGGGAGAAGTTCGACCTGGTCATACTCGACCCACCGGCTTTCACCAAGAACAAGGCCGCGGTGCAAAGCGCCATCCGCGGCTACAAGGAGATCAACCTGCGGGGTCTGAAGCTGGTGCGCCCCGGCGGCTTCCTGGTCACCTGCTCGTGCAGCCAGCACGTGCTGCCCGAGATGTTCCAGGAGGTGATCAACCAGGCCGCGAGGGACGCGAAGAAACGCATTCGGCTGGTGGAGTTCCGCACCCAGGGTTATGACCATCCGATCTTGCCCCAATCTGTTGAAACGAAGTACCTCAAAACGATGATAATACAGGTGATGGAATGAACAGTTATCCTATTTTGGAGTACGACGGCGCGCCGGGCGCCGTGTTGGAGCCGGACCACGAGGGCCTTGGCATCACCTTGCCGCCCCGCGTGGCGTTTCCCTTTGTGGACGACATCGTGGACGACTACGCCCGCGAACACAACCTGCCGGTGCTGGCGGTATACGATACTGTCACCAAGAAGTATCCGGTTTACAAGCTGTCCGACGAGGTCTGCCTGTGCCAGGCCCCCTTGGGCGCGCCTATTGCCGCGGCGCTGATGGACTGGATGATCGCCTATGGCGCGCGCCAGTTTATTTCCACGGGCTCCTGCGGTGCGCTGATCGATCTGCCGGAGAACACCTTTATCGTGCCACGCCGGGCGCTCAGGGACGAGGGTACCTCGTACCACTATATGCCCGCTTCCCGGTGGAGCTTCCTGGACTACGACCTCCAGCGGCGCATCACCGATACCTTCCGTGAGAAGGACATCGCCTACACCGAGTGCGACACCTGGACCACCGACGCCATCTTCCGGGAAACCGTGGACAAGGTGCGCCGCTGTCGCTCGGAGGGCTGCGGCGTGGTGGACATGGAGTGCGCCGCGCTGTCTGCTGTGGCGGAATTCCGCAATGTGCAATTCGGCCAGTTCCTGTTCGTGGCCGATACCCTGGCCGACGCAGAAGCCTACGACGCCCGGAACTGGGGCGCGGATTCCCTGGTGCCCGCGATGATGCTGTGCATCGAAATCGCCGGGCGGGAGGCATAACGGAATCGATAACATAGCCCCATCGCGATACATCGCGATGGGGCAACGTTGATTTTGGTTCTACTTCCCGGTCATCTTCTCCTGCTTGACCTTGTGGTCGATCACGTGGCGGGAGGCCAGCTCGTTGTGGATGTCCTCAAGGCTGATGCCCATTTGGATCATAAGCACCATCACGTGGTAGGTCAGGTCGGCGATCTCGTAAATCGTCTCAGCCCTGTCGCCGGACTTGCCCGCGATGATGACCTCGGTGGATTCCTCGCCGACCTTTTTCAATATCTTGTCGATGCCCTTTTCAAACAGGTAGGTGGTGTAGCTGCCTTCCTTCTTTTCGGTCTTTCGGCCTTCGATCAGCTTCATAAGGCCATCCAGTGTGAAGGCGTGGTTGTTTTCGCTCTCGAAGATTGTATGGGTGAAGCAGGAATCGGTGCCCATGTGGCAGGCGGGGCCGTCCTTGTTCACCAGCACCACCAGCGCGTCCCGGTCACAGTCTGCGGTGATGGACACGATGTGCTGGTAATTGCCGCTGGTCTCGCCCTTCAGCCAAAGCTGCTGGCGGGAGCGGCTCCAAAAGGTCGTGAGCTCCTTCTCCATGGACATTTGCAGGCTCTCCCGATTCATGTAAGCCAGGGTCAGCACGTCCTTCGTGGTGGCGTCCACTACGATGGCGGGGATCAGGCCATGGGCGTCGAATTTCAGGTCGGAAATATCGAAATCAATCATGGTTATAACCTCACTGTTATGTCATTTTCGCGCAGTTCGCGCTTCAAATCCGGAATCTGTACCTCGCCGAAGTGGAAGATCGAGGCGGCGAGGCCCGCGTCCACCTTCGGCAGTGTCCTGAACAGAATGACGAAATCCTGCACGCAGCCCGCGCCACCGGAGGCAATCACGGGAACGTTCACGGCCTCGCAAACGGCGTTCAGCATTTCAAGGTCGAAGCCGCCCTTCACGCCGTCGGTGTCGATGCTGTTCAGCACCACCTCGCCCGCGCCGTTTTCGACGCACTTCGCGATCCAGCTGACGGCTTCCATGCCGGTGTTCTCGCGTCCGCCCTTGGCGAAAACCCGGAATTCCCCGTCCACCCGCTTCACATCCGCTGAGATCACCACGCACTGGCTGCCGTAGCGCTCGGCGGCGGCGGGGATCAGGTCAGGGTTGCGGATGGCCCCGGAGTTCACGGACACCTTGTCGGCGCCGCACTTCAGCACCCGGTCGAAGTCGGCAACGGTGTTGATGCCGCCGCCCACAGTCAGCGGTATAAACACCCGCTCGGCCACTTGGCGAAGTATGTCGGTGAACAGTGCGCGGCCCTCAGCGGAGGCGGTGATGTCGTAGAACACCAGCTCGTCCGCGCCGCACTTGCTGTAGTACTCCGCCAGTTTCACCGGCGAAGAGACGTCCGCCAGGCCCAGGAAGTTGACGCCCTTCACGACCCTGCCGTCCTTCACGTCCAGGCAGGGGATGATGCGCTTGGTGATCATTGCGTCGCCTCCTCAATGGCTTTTTTCAGATCGATTGCCCCGGTATAGCAGGCTTTGCCGATGATCGCGCCGTACAGCCCCAGGGCGGCCAGCGCCCGCACGTCCTCCATGGACGAAACGCCGCCGGAGGCCACGATGTCCATGCGATATTTGCGCTGCAAATCGGCGTACAGGGCCCGGTTCGCGCCGACCATGGCCCCGTCCCGGCTGATGTCGGTGCAGATCAAAGTATTCAGGCCCATGGCCTGGTACTTCTCGCAGAAGGCGTCCAGCGTCATGCCTGAGAGCTCCAGCCAACCGCGAATGGCTACCTCACCGTCCCTCACGTCTGCGCCCAGGGCGATGCCTTCACCGAAGCGGGCGATGGCGTCGCGGGTGAAGGCTTCATCGGCGATGGCGGCGGTGCCCAGGATCACCCGCTTTACGCCGGCGGCCATGTACTTCTCGATGACAGCCATGTCTCTTATGCCGCCGCCGATCTCCACGAAAAGGTTTGTATTCTCCACCACCCGCTTCACGGTGTCGAAGTTGGGGGTACCGCCATCCCGCGCGCCCTCCAGGTCCACCATGTGCAGGTAAGTGGCTCCTGCGGCCTCGAACCGGCGGGCGGTGTTCAACGGGTCGTCGTCGTACACCGTCATTTGATTGTAGTCGCCCTTGAACAGCCGCACGGCCTTGCCGCCGACCAGGTCGATGGCGGGGAATATCAGCATGATTCAACACCGTCCCATTCACAGAAGGCTTTCAGTATGCCCAGGCCCACGTCACCGCTCTTTTCCGGGTGGAACTGGCAGCCACAGACGTTGCCCCTCGCCACGGCGGCGGTCAGCGGCGCGCCGTATTCAGCGGTGGCGATGACAGATTCGTCGCATTTCGCACCGTAGTAGGAGTGGACGAAGTATACGCAATCCCCGGGCTTCACATCCCGGAATATGGGGTGCTGTCTGCAAACCTCCAGCGCGTTCCAGCCGATGTGGGGGATCTTCAGGCCTGCGGGGATGACCTCGGAGATGGGCCGTACCTCGCCGGGGATCAAGCCCAGGCCGTTGTGTTCACCGAACTCGAAGGACTTGTCCAGCAGCAGCTGCATCCCCAGGCAGATGCCCATGATGGGGATGCCCCTGGCGGCAACGGTCTTTGTCACGTGGTCCAGACCCGTTTCCCTCAGCTTCCCCGCCGCGTCGCCGAACGCGCCCACCCCGGGCAGGATCACCCGGTCGGCGCTGAGTATGGCCTCGGCGTCGCCGGTGATGACGGCATCCGCGCCGACGGCTTTCAGGCTGTGGGCCAGCGAAAACAGGTTGCCCACGCCGTAGTCGATAATCGCGATCATAGTATTCCTTTCGTGGACGGGATTTCCCCGTTCAGGCTGGGGTCGATGGCACAGGCAGCGCGCAGGCTCCGGGCAGCCGACTTGAATGCACCTTCGACGATGTGGTGGCTGTTGGTCCCGGCCAGCTGGCGGAAGTGCAGGGCGACGTTCGCCTTGCGCACGAAGCCAAGCCAGAACTCTTGCGCCAGCTCGGTGTCAAAGCTGCCGATCTTCTGGGTGGGGATGTCCAGCCCGTAGCCCAGATAGCAACGGCCTGAGATGTCCACTGCGGTAAGGATCAGGGCCTCGTCCATGGGCAATATAGTGCTGCCGTAGCGGACGATGCCGCCCATGTCGCCCAGGGCCTCGGCAAAGGCTGCGCCCAGGCAGATGCCGATGTCCTCGACGGTGTGGTGGTCGTCCACGTCGATGTCGCCCACGCACTTGACGCTCAAATCGAAGCGGCCATGTTTCGCGAACAGTGTCAGCATGTGGTTCAGAAAGCCGCAGCCGGTGTCGATATCCGACTTGCCTGTGCCGTCCAGGTCCAGCTGCAAGCGGATGTCCGTCTCCGCCGTGCGGCGGGTGATGGTGGATGTACGCATGATGTGCTCCTTGTGTGAGAGTGGTTTTGGTGGTTTGGCGCTACCCCTCAAGTATGCTCCCCAGCGCCTCGAACAGCGTCTGCATCTGTTCCGGGGTTCCGATGGTGATGCGCAGGAAGTCCTTGATGCGGGGACTGTCGAAGTGGCGCACCAATACGCCGCGAGCCTTCAGCTGGCGGTACAGGAAGCCGCCGTCGGCGTGTGGATGGCAGGCAAACACGAAGTTGGCTTTGCTGGGCAGCACTTCGAATCGCATCTGCCTGAGCCGTGCAACGGTGGCCTGGCGGGTGTCGATTATCCGCTGGCAGTTGGCCATGCAGGCGTCATCGGCCTTCAGTGTGGCCAGACCCGCGGCCAGGGTCATGCGGTTGATGCTGTAGGGGTTGGTGCTGAATTTGATCTTCTCCAGGTCGGCGATCAGCCCTTCATTCGCAATGGCGAAACCCAGCCGCGCCCCGGCCATGCTGCGGGATTTGGAAAAGGTTTGCACCACCAGGAGGTTGTCGTATTTCGCCGTCAGCGGCACACAGGACTCGGCTCCGAAGTCCACGTAGGCCTCGTCGATCAACACCACATGGTCAGGGTTGGCCTGTAGGATGTCTTCAATCTGCGATACCTCCAGAGCCATACCGGTGGGGGCGTTGGGGTTGGCGATGGCGATGAAGCCGTCAAGGGCCATGAAGTCCGTCGGGTCGATGGAAAAATCCGAGCGCAGGGGTACCGGGTGGGCGTCAATGCCGTGGAGCCCGGCATAAACCGGGTAGAAGCCGTAGCTGATGTCCGGGAAGTACGCCCGAGGGCTGCCGAAGGCCATGAAGGCAAAGTTCAGTATGTCGTCGGAGCCGTTGGATACGAATACGTTTTGCCGCGCTACGCCGTAACGCGCTGCCAGCGCATCCCGCAGGTCGATGCACACCGGATCGGAGTAAAGTTCCAGCCGCCCAGCCTCCGCCATAACCGCCTCGGTGACGCCGGGGACCGGGGGATAGGGGTTTTCATTTGTATTCAGCTTGACATACTGCATGTCCCGGGGCTGCTCGCCAGGGGTGTAGGCCACGAGGGGCTGGTATTTGTCCATCAGGTAGCGGCTCATATTATCACTCCTTTACTCAAAGCGTGAAAGTACGCTTCGGGCGTGTGCCTCCAGCCCTTCCTTGCGGGCGAAGCGGGCGATCTTGTCGGACACGGCCTCCAGCGCCGGGGCGGTGAAGTAGGTATACTGGCTCTTCTTCACGAAGTCGTCCACCGACAGGGGGCTGTAGAACCGCGCGGTGCCGCCGGTAGGCAGCGTGTGGTTTGGTCCGGCCAGATAGTCGCCCAGCGCTTCGGGGCAGTTGCGGCCCATGAAGATGGAGCCCGCGTGGCGAATGCGATCCAGGTAGTCGAAGGGGTTGTCCAGGCAGAGTTCCAGGTGCTCCGGGGCGATGGCATTGGCGATATTGATGGCCTGGTCGATGTTGTCCGCCACGATGATCTTGCCGTTGACATCGATGGAGGTCGAGGCAATCTCGAAGCGGGGAAGTGCCTTCACCTGCCGGTCGATCTCGGCCTGCACTGCCTCAGCCAGGGCCATGCTGTCAGTGACCAACACCGCGCTGGCCATCTTGTCGTGTTCGGCTTGGGAGAGCATATCCGCGGCCACGTGCCGGGGGTTGCTGTTGCTGTCGGCCACCACCAGGATCTCGCTGGGGCCTGCGATCATGTCGATGGACACCCGGCCGAACACCTGCTTCTTGGCCTCGGCCACAAAGGCGTTGCCGGGGCCGACGATCTTGTCCACGCAGGGGATGCTCTCGGTGCCGTAAGCCAGCGCGGCCACGGCCTGGGCCCCGCCTACCTTGAAGATGCGGCTGACTCCGGCCACCTTCGCCGCGGCCAGTATGGCAGGGTTGATGCTGCCGTCCTTCGCCGGGGGCGTGACCATCACGATTTCGCCGCAGCCGGCGATCTTCGCGGGAATGGCGTCCATCAGCACTGTGGAGGGGTAGGCCGCCGTGCCGCCGGGCACGTACAGGCCCACCCGGTCCAGCGGGATGACCTTCTGGCCCATCACCACGCCGTCCTTTTCGGCGATGATGAAGCTGGCGCGCACCTGTTTTTCGTGGAAAGCACGGATGTTGGCGGCGGCGGTCTCCAGCACGTCGATGAACTCCGGCTCTACCTTTGCGATGGCGGCATCCAGCTCGGTGGGTGTGACCTCAAGGGATTTCAATTTTACCTTGTCAAACTTTTCACAGTAATCCAGCAGCGCAGCATCGCCCCGGATGCGCACGTCGGCGATGATGTCCGACACGATTCCGGCCACGTCGACCTCGGGGATGGAGCGGGCAAAAATATCCGCGTTGGCGACCTCGCCGTATTTCATTATTCTGATCATGTCAATACCTTCTTTATTGTGCGGAATTGGGAGTGGGGGAGGGGTATGTGCAAGGCGTTTGATTATTCCTTCACCTGTCCCGCCAGTCCCCTGCAGATGGCTTCGATCTCGTCACTGTGGAACTTGAAGCTGGCTTTGTTGGCGATCAGTCGGGCGCTGATGGGCACGATGGTTTCGATGGGCTCCAGGTCGTTCTC
>ONJE01000207.1 GCA_900318045.1 uncultured Eubacteriales bacterium | reverse complement strand
GCGTCGCAGTTGTCCTCGATCAGCCAGAGGTTGTGGGCCTTGCAGAAGGCCCTGACGGCCTTCAGGTCGAAGGGGTTGCCCAGCGTGTGGGCGATCATGACGGCCTTCGTCCGCTCTGAAAGCGCCCCCTCCAGCCGTGCCGCGTCGATGTTGTACTGGGGCACGGTGACATCCACGAATACCGGCACCGCGCCGTACAGCAGAATCGGGGTGACGGTGGTCGGGAAGCCGCAGGCCACGGTGATGACCTCGTCCCCCCGCTTGATCCGGCGTTCGCCCAGCTCCGGTGCGGTCAGGGTCATGAAGGCGAGCAGGTTGGCGGAGGAGCCGCTGTTCACCAGGTGGGCGTACTTCACGCCGATCCAGGCGGCAAACGCCTTTTCGAACTGATCCGCGAAGCGCCCCGCGGTCAGCCAGAAATCCAGCGCCGCGTCCACCAGGGCGCACATTTCCTTCTCGTCATAGACCCGGCTGGCGTAGGAAAGCCTGTCGCCGGGAACAAAGGGCCTGTCCTGCTCCGGCCTCTTGAAATCTTTGTAGTACGCCGCCACCAGCGCCCTGATCTGTTCGCGCGCCTCCACTTCGTTGTTCCACTGCATCTGATTGACCTTCCTTACATCCGCTCCGATTGACGTCCATCCAAAAACGCGTCGATTTCCCGGTCCATCTCGCCGGGAATATCCCCGCCAGCCAGCCAAACCCGCGTCCAGGCGCAGGTCATCTCAATGGCCTCGTCGATGTGCCACGTGGGCTTCCAGCCAAAGGCGGATTTGATCTTGGAGCAATCCAGCTTCAGGAAATTGGCCTCGTGGGGGCCCTGGTTGTCGCCCGGGTTCACCCATCTCAGACCGTTACCCCAATGGGACACGAACAGGTCGACCAGCTCGCCCGTCGTGACGCAGTCGCAATCGTCCGGACCGACGTTGTACCAGCCCGCCAGGGAGGGTTCCTCCCACTGACGCCGGGCGATCATCAGGTAGGCCGTCACCGGCTCCAGCACGTGTTGAAAGGGCCGGGTGGAGAGGGGATTGCGCACGACGATGTCACGTCCCTCCTTCGCGGCGCGGACACAGTCGGGCACGATCCGGTCGTTAGCGAAATCCCCGCCGCCAATCACATTTCCGGCCCGGGCTGTGGAAATCACCGGGGCGTCGGGGCCGTTGAAGAAGCTATTTTTGTAGCTGTGTGTCACCAGCTCCGAGCAAGATTTTGAATTGGAATAGGGGTCGTAGCCGTCCAGCATCTCGTCCTCCCGGTAGCCCCAGGCCCACTCCCGGTTCAGATAGACCTTGTCGGTGGTTACGTTCAGGAAGCTGCGCACGCAATTTGTGTTGCGCACGCACTCCAGCAGGTTCACCGTGCCCATGACGTTGGTCTCATAGGTATATCGGGGGGCCTTGTAACTGTCCCGGACGATAGGCTGGGCCGCCATGTGGAGGACGATCTCCGGCTGCGCCGCCTCGAAAGCCGATTTCAAGGCCTCATAGTCCCGGATATCGCCAATCACGCTGGTCATGCGGCCTTCAAGCCCCGCCATTTCAAACAGGCTGGGCGACGTGGGTGGATTGAGAGAATAGCCCGTCAGAACCGCCCCGGCGTTCGCCAGCATGCGGCTCATCCATGCGCCCTTGAAGCCGGTATGGCCGGTCAGGAAGACCCGCCTGCCCCTGTAGAAATCCAAGCCGTATTTCATTCCCACACCTTCCACGGCGCTCGGCCGCTGCTCCACAGCTTCTCCAGCATGTCCTTTTCCCGCTTGGTGTCCATACACTGCCAGAAGCCCTCGTGGGAATAGCTCATCAGCTGGCCCTCCGCGGCCAGGCGTTGCAGCGGCGCGCGTTCAAAAACCGTATTGTCATCCTCCAGATAGTCAAACACCTGCGGCTCCAGCACCATGAAGCCCGCGTTGATCGGCGCGCCGTCGCTGATGCTCTTTTCCCGAAAGGAGTGGACCGCGTTGTCGCCGCCGATATCCAGGATGCCCTTCTGCTGTTCCAGCCGCACGGAGGTCAGGGTGGCCAGCTTGCCGTGACTCCTGTGGAAAGCCACCAGCTTGCCGATATCCACGTCGCACACGCCGTCGCCATAGGTCAGCATGAAGGGCTCGTCGCCCACATAGGGCTGTATGCGCTTGATGCGCCCGCCGGTCATCGTATTCAGCCCTGTGTCTACCACCGTCACCCGCCAGGGCTCGGCATGCCGGTCGTGAATGATCATTTTATTGTCCTGGGTAAAATCAAAGGTGATGTCGCTGGTATGCAGGTAGTAGTCGGCGAACCACTCCTTGATCACGTGCTGCATATATCCGGCGCAGATGATGAAATCCGTGCACCCGTAATGCCCGTAGCCCTTCATGATGTGCCAAAGTATCGGCATACCGCCGATGTCGATCATCGGCTTGGGCTTGTACTGCGACTCCTCGCTGATGCGCGTGCCAAAGCCGCCGGCCAGCAGGACGACCTTCATGGAGATCCCTTTCATTTTTTTATTCACTGTCTTGATAATCCTTGCTGTGTATTCGGTGCTAAACGATGCTTCCGTCCCTTCGCCTGCTCCCGAGGGTATGCCCTCATGCCTTATACACCCTGATATAGCATCCCGCCCGGTTTGAGCTGTCCGTGGTCTTGCCGATGTTCTCGGGGTGGTAGTCCACAATCTGGAGCAACCGTTCCGGCTCCTCGCGTTTCAGGCGTTCCAGCTCATCCACATCCTTTTGATCGAAGATAAAAATGCTCTCCACGGGCATCGGTTCACAGACCCTGGCGAAATCCGGCTCAATGCCGCAGGCCACCTGGATGACCATGCGAACGAAATCGTAGCCCGTCGAATAGCGTACCAAGTCGCTGCCGATACAATCGCCGCCCATGCGCCCGCCGATTTCGATGATTCGGATGACGCCGTTTTTATCGATCTTCACTTCGGCATGGGAAGCGCTGTTCTCAATGCCCAGCGAATCCAGGGCGTGGAATACCACGTCCCTGACCCTTTCAAAGGTCTCTTCATCTACAGGCGCCGGCTCCCGGTGGCCCGTCTCGATGAAATGAGGCGCGCCGGTGGTATATTTCAGCGTCAGCGCCAGCATATGATGCTCGCCATGATATGATATGCACTCTACGCTGTACTCTTCGCCTTCGGCAAATTCTTCGATCAGCGCCTTTTTCTCAAAGCCCTCGGACATCGCCGCCCGCACGGCGTCGGCAAGCCCTTCCGGGCCCTCCAGCTTGCAGATACCCCGGCTACCGCTGCGGTCGATGGGTTTGACGATGACTGGATATTCCAGCGCAAGGCCCGACAGGTCCGTACTGTCATCCACGAGTATGCTGCGGGGGCTCGGATCGCCGCCATGCTCAAAGGCCTGGCGCATCAGGTGCTTGTTCGTGCTGCGGGCCGTGGCTTCCGGGCTGTTGCAGGGCAGGCCGAGGGCGTTGGCGACGTAGTTCACCGCTATGGCCGCCAGATCCGAGGCGATGCTGCACACCCCGCAGACACCGATCTCCCGGCATTCTTCAAGGATCTGCTCCTTCTCCACAATGCTGATGGGATAGAAAAAATCCGCGGCCTTCTCACCCACGTCGTTCGCGGCCCAGGCGAACACATGGGTGGTATAGCCCATCTCCTGCGCCTTCCTTATCAGGGGAAGCTGCAGATAGCTGGCGCCGATGATTGCGAGATTATTGGTCATGGTTTTCATCGTCCTTCCGATTCAATACCGTGCGCACGATGTAGAGCGGACGGTGCTTGACCTCCATAAATATATTGCCGACATAGATGCCCACAATGCCCACAGCCATGATCGTCAAACCACCCATCAGCGATATCATGGCAACGATGCTTGAATAACCCATGGAGATATTCATAGTAAAGAAGCGTATAACCGTAATAAGCACAAACAGGAAGGATATCAGGGAAATGACCATTCCCGTTATCGCCGTTATGCGCAAAAGCTTGTCCGACTGCGACGTCAGCAGCTCCAGCGCCATATGCATACGCTTTTTGAAATTATAGCCGGATTGCCCCGCATAGCGTTCGTTGTGGTCGACATTCAAGGCCGTCCAACGGAAGCCCATCCACAGCAGGTACATCGTAAAGCCACGATGAAGCTCCCGCATTTTGCAATAATTGTCGATAACCTTGCGGCTGCAAATGCTGAAATTGCACAGCGACGGATCGTATTTTACGCCGGTTGCGAAGGAATATATCGAATAAAATACATCCGAGACCCATACCTTCATCCTGGAATCCTGGCGATGCTCGCGCCTGGCCACGACAAAGTCATAGCCCTCCTGGGCTTTGTTATACAGGTTGATGATTTCCTCCGGACGATCCTGCAAATCGCAATCCATGACCACGACCCAGTCGCCCGTCGAATAATCCAACCCAGCCAGCGTCGCCTTCAGCTGGCCAAAGTTCCGGGACATTTCCAGCCCCACCACGTGCTCGTCCTCAGCGCAGATTTGTTCGATGACCTCCCAGGATTTTTGGGGACAATTGTCATTGACCAGTATGATCTCATAATCGTTGGTCAGTTTGCCCACAGACTCGGTCAAGCGCCGGTGCAACTCAGGCAGCGCCTCCCGACAGCCGTATACGGGTATCACTACAGATATATACATTGACAAATCCCTCTGTTTCTGTAAACGGAAATGGTTAAATATAAAATACGATGACACCCAGCAGAATCAGCGCGTATCCGAGTATCTTCCTCCCGCTGACCTTTTCCCTGAAAAACACATAGCTCAGCACCATCACGAGAATATACCCCAGGGATTCAATGATGGGCCCGTTCTTGTAATCCAGGCCGCGGTAGGCCGCGATGATCAGCAACGTGGAAACCACCATCATGCCGTAGCCCACGATCACATAGGGGTTCATATATTCCCGGATAAAGGAATCATACTTATGTGTGGCGCTCTTCTTGAGCAAGATCTGCGAAAAGGATGATATGATCACAGCGCCGATCATCATCAGGTAATACTTATTCATTGGCTTCACCATTCACGATCATCGTTCCCGCGATGACAATCACAACATAAGTCCAGAGATTCAATGTATTTCCCCCGCTTTCTTCCTGATCAGTTAAATTTTTTTAAGTAATTATCTTTATCATATCACAATCACCGGACGAGCACAACGCCTGTCCGGTGATGTTTCAGAATTATTTACAAATAGCGCTCGAGGTATTCCTGCGCCTTGCCGAGCTC
>ONJE01000198.1 GCA_900318045.1 uncultured Eubacteriales bacterium | reverse complement strand
CCATCTGCGGCTGGCGGACCGCTTTCGGATGCTGGACAACCTGGCGCGGTCGCTGTGGGCGCCGGCACTGCTGGCGCTGCTGCTTGGCGGGGCGTGGACGGGCAATGAATGGCTGCTCGCGGCGGGGCTGACGCTGGCATGGCTGGAGCCGCTGTTGCGTACAGGCGATGGCGACGCGCTGAAGTGGCGCAGGGCCACGGCGCGGTTGGCGCTGCTGCCGCTGTCCGCCTTCAATGCGCTGGATGCCGTATTGCGCACGCTGTGGCGACTGACGGTGTCCGGCAAACACCTGATGCAGTGGGTGACAGCCGCGGACGCCGAGGAGAACGGGGACCGCGTCTTGCAATGGCCCGGCTTCACGGTGGCGCTGTTGCTGGTCCCGGCACTGTTGATCGGTCGCTTTCCCGGGGCGATCCTGGCGCTGATGGCGCTGTTTTTGGTCGGGCCGGGATGGGTGGGCGACATGGAGGCGGAGCCCGTCGGCAAGATGGATGCATTGACCGATGAAGATCGGGATTTTCTCTTGAACCTGGCCCGGCGCACCTGGCGCTTCTTCGAGGACAATGTGCCTCCTGACGGCAGTCCGCTGCCCCCGGACAACGTGCAGCTGGACCCGCCGGTTGGCGCGGCCCGACGCACGTCGCCCACCAACATCGCCCTGTACCTGCTCAGCTGCCTCGCGGCACGGCGGTTGGGCTTTGTTGGCATGGAAGAGGTGGGAAGGCGTATGCGCCGGACCCTGGACGCGCTGGAGGGAATGGAGAAGTGGCGCGGCCAACTGTACAACTGGTACGACATCGATACCCTCGTCCCGCTGCAACCTCGCTATGTGTCCTCTGTGGACAGTGGCAACCTGATAGCGGCGCTGCTGCTGTGCGCCAATGCGCCGGAAGTCGACGGGGACCTGGCACGACGGATGCGGGCATTGGCGGAGGACATGGACCTCGCCGCGCTATACGACGGGGAACTGGAGCTGTTCGCGATCGGCATTGACGTGGAATCGGGTCGCTACAGCGCCTCCCACTATGACCTTTTGGCTTCGGAGGCCCGCATACTCAGCTATACCGCGATGATGCTGGGGCAGGTGCCGGTTCGGCACTGGCAGCGACTGGGCCGCGCCTGTGCCAGGGTGGGGGATGGGATCGCTCCGCTGTCCTGGAGCGGTACGATGTTTGAATTTCTGCTGCCTCGATTGTTCCTGGAGGCGCCGCCGATGACGCTTCTGGGGGACGGCGTGCAGGCGGCGGTGATGGCGCAAATCGCCCGGGGGAAGCGATCGGACAGGCCCTGGGGCGTTTCCGAGTCGGGTTATTGCGCCCTGGATGCCGCCATGAACTACCAATACCGGGCCTTCGGCCTGCCGGCGCTGGCCCTGGACGGCGAGGCGACCGAAGGCGTGGTAGCGCCCTATGCCTCAGCGCTGGGGGCGCTGGTTGTGCCCCATCAAGCCGCTGAAAACCTGAAGCGTATGGTGGCCATGGGCTGGATGGGCAAGTGGGGTCTGTGCGAAGCGGCGGACTACCTGCGCCCGGAGCCGGACGGCAGTCCCGCCATCGTGATGAGCCACATGGCCCACCACCAGGGCATGACGCTGTGCGCGCTGTGCGAGGCCCTCACCGGCCATTCCCTGCGTCGGGATTTCATGGCGCAGCCCCAGGCCAGGGGACTTTCGCTGCTGCTGGAGGAGCGGATGTGTCCTGCGGTAGCGGGAAGGCCGCGCCGGCGCCCGAAACGGGCGTTGAAAATCAGCCGCGGGCGCTCATCCCGACGGGGCGAACCGGATGTTGTCGAGACGCATCTGCTCCATGGCGGGGGCGTGACGGCGCTGTGCACCGACGACGGCGCGCTTCACCTGTGGCGAAGGAATATCATGGTCACCCGTTTTTCCGGCGAGCTTCGGCAGCGCCGGGACATGGCGCGTGCCTGGCTGGTGGACGCCACAGACGGCAGTCGCGCTCCGCTGGCGGGTCCGGCGGTTTACGCGCCGGGAACGGTGCGCTGTTACGCGCGGGTGAACGACCTGGAGGCGAGCATGGACGTTTGCCTTTCGCCGGAGGATGGCACGCTGATCAAGGTTGTGGAGATTGCCAACAGGGGAGCAAGCACAGCGGAGTGCGCGGTGGCGGATGTGGTGCCGCTGGCGCTGTGCGATGAAGCGGACTGGCGCGCCCATGCGGTGTTCCAGAACCTGTTTGTGCAAGGCGACGTCCTGCCCCCGGATGGATTGGTGTTTTCCCACAGGCCGGGAAGCAGGGGCGCGGAGGTTCCGAGGCTGGCGATGCTGGCGGTGGGCTCAGGCGATCTCAGCTGGGAGTGTGACTATGAAAAGCTGGCAGGGAGATACGGCGAAGCGGGGGCAACCGACGCGCTGACAAGGCCCCTGTCCTGCGGAATTGGCGCGACGCTGAACCCGGCCGGCGCGCTGCGCATGGCATTGGCAATCCCACCTGGGCAATCCACCCGGGTGTGCTTTGCCATGGGCTTGTTGGACGATGGTGCAACTGCCCGGGAATGGTGCGTGCGCTGGCGACAGCCAGGGGCGTTTCGACGGGTATTGCGCCTCGCCGGGATACGCGCCGGGGCGATGCTGGACTTCATGGGGCTGAACGCCGAATCGCATCACCTGCTCCAACAGATGACGGCGTTGCTGGTGGACGGTGGATTGGCGGCACAGGCCCGCGGCCCGCGACGGGGTGAGGCAGGGGTATCGCGGGAGGCACTGTGGTCTCTGGGCATATCCGGGGACCGGCCCATCCTGGTTATGCATGTCTGCGATGGAAAGGACATGCGAGAGGTGCGGGCCTTCATCCGTGCCCATGGCTTCTGGCAGTCCTTGGGCCTCGGAACGGATCTTGTGTTGATCGATAGCAGTGCAAATGGATACGACCGGCCCGTGCGGGACCGGTTGGAGAACCTGATTGCCGCCGGACATCTGAACCGAATGCGCTGCGTTCCCGGAGGGGTGTGGCTGCTGAATGGCGCAACACTCAATGGCGAACAGCGGCAGGCATTAATCCGCTTCGCCTCAGCGACCTTTACCGCGGGGATGGATTTCAACGTTCAGGTGCGGAGGTTGTTAAAGGCTGCCCAAACGACGGAGAAGCGGAAAATGCCGCCAATGAAGGCCGGAGAGAACAGGCTTCCGCCCCTGCCAAGGCTGGCGAACAACGGCTATGGCGGCTTTGCCGACGACGGGTATGCCATCGATGTGCTTCCAAACCGCTTGCCGCCGGCGCCTTGGTGCAACATACTGGCCAACGAAGCCGGGGGCATGTTGTTGTCCGAACGGGGCGGGGGGTTCTTCTGGCAGGGGAACAGCCGCAGCGGACGGCTGACGCCCTATGGCAATGATGCGCTTTGGGAGGACTGGGGGCTGACGCTGTGTTTGGTGGACGACGCCCGGGGTGAGGCGCTGCCCCTGTTGCCCGGGGACCGGCCCCTGGCAGCCTTCAGGGTCGTTCACAACGCCAAGCGTTCACAGTACAGGATGGAAACCGACCGCATTGGGGTGGAGGTGTGTCTGTCGATGCATCCCGACCGGGCAGAGGCGCACATCGATGTAACCTTGGAAAACCGGCGGCTGCGGGGTGATACGTTCAGGCTTGCAGCAGGGGTGAAATGGCTGATGGGTACGGATGCCCGGGACGCAGTCGCCTTGAACTGCTGGTTTGAGGACGGCGCCTGTCTGGCGACCGGCGTGATGGCTGGCGTGGGTTGGTTGGCCGCGTTGGATCCCCTTGCGGACGGCGTTGGCGCTGCGCTGAGCGTGCCCCTGAGGCTGAAGCGTGGCCAGAAGCTCGCCCAATGCATCGCCCTGGGATGGTCGGGCGACACTGAAGCGGCGCGACGGCGGGTATGGGAATGGCGGGGACAACCAACGTTGCCGGCCGCGCGAACGGTCAACAAGCTCATCATCGAGACTCCGGATGCCCCGCTGAACGCCCTGGCGAACGACTTCCTGATTCACCAGGTACGCGCCTCCCGGGTGCTGGGACGGACAGGGCTGTACCAGCCCGGCGGGGCATGGGGCTTCCGGGACCAGCTCCAGGACATGCTTGCGCTGATCCACCACGAGCCGGAGCGGGTCCGGGCGCATCTGCTGCGCTGCGCCGCCCATCAATTCGAGGCGGGAGATGTGATGCATTGGTGGCACGAGCCCTATGCCGGCGTGCGCACCCGCATCTCCGATGACATGCTGTTCCTGCCCTGGGCGGCGGCGGAATATGTGGAATATACCGGGGATAAAGCCGTGCTGTCCGAGCGCATCGCGTACCTGGAGGATGTGACAATTCCCGAAGGACAGACGGACGTCTGTTGCGCAATGACACCCGGGAAGACGTCGGAATCCCTCCACGGACACTGTATGCGCGCTTTCAAGCGGGCCTGCTGCACGGGTGCCCATGGCCTGCTGTTGATGGGCGGGGGAGACTGGAACGACGGCATGAACCGTGTAGGCGCGCAGGGAAGGGGGGAGAGCGTGTGGCTGACCCAGTTCGCCGTCGCCTGTGTCGATCGGTATCGTCGGGTCGCTCAGGAGGAGGAAGACCAGGTGTGGCTGTGGCGCACGGGCGAGATGCTGCGCCAAGCGGTGGAGGCTCACGGCTGGGACGGCGGCTGGTATCTGCGGGCGTGGGGCGACGACGGCGCGGCCCTGGGCAGCGTGCGTTGCCAGGAATGCCAAATCGACGTCATTTCCCAGGCCTGGGCCGTGCTGGCGGGGCTGGATACGGACCGCTGCCGCATGGCGACGGATGCCGCCTGGAACCTGCTGGTGGATCGTTCCGCGGGGATCATTCACCTGTTGATGCCGCCCTTCGACGGAAAGAGTTCTGATCCGGGCTACATCCGGGGATATCCGCCGGGAGTGCGTGAGAATGGGGGACAGTATACCCATGGGGCGCTTTGGCTGCTGTTGGCACTGATTCAGCAGCGCGACGCGGAGCGCGCCCATGAGGCGCTTCAGATGCTGCTGCCCTTCAACCATGCTGACAGTGCTGAAGCAGTGTCGGTCTATCGGGTCGAGCCCTACGTGATGGCCGCGGATGTCTACGATCATCCGAATCTGCGGGGACGGGGCGGCTGGACCTGGTACACCGGCTCGGCGGGTTGGATGTACAACGCCATACTGGCCCTGCTGGGTTATGAGCGCAAGGGTGACCGCGTGCGCCTGAATGTCCTGCTGGGCGATTGGCCTATGGCGGCCGTGACGGTTCAATTCGGAAAGAGCAGCTATCGGCTTGTCAGCGACAGGAAGGCACAGAGCGTTAGCCTCGATGGTAATAATTCCTTGACTTAGCCCCACTAAGCCTGCGGAAAATCGCCTTGAAATGCAGGCAAATCCACTCGAAATTGCATCTTCCTGCATTTAGAAACACACTCTAGGCACTATTCAGAAATGATTTGAACATTCTGCTTGTCTAAATCTCCATATGCTGTGTTGTCGTCGGTCAACGACGCCCCGCATCGCCTCCCTCCTCCGCCTTGCATATGAAGATCTATGCTGCGCATAATTGTTCAACTCATTTCTTCACAGTGCCTTAAGGAAATACCGCATAATTGGGTGGTGGCATGGCGAGGTGAATTTTAGTCAGGTTCGCAGGCTTACTGGCGGTAAGTCAAGGAATTTGCAGGCTGCGGATGGCTGAAAGTCATCCGTCAGGCTGCTGCCCATATTGTGCGGTATTTCCTTAAATCTGGATCAAGGAACTACCGCACAATAGGGCGGCACGCCTGACAGAAAATTCACTCGCCAATCGACCACCTCAAATATGCGGTATATCGTTTAGCGGTTGACCAATCACCCTTCTCCCCGTCCCGCCATAGGATGGGGCGGAAAGGGGATGGATGCATGAAAACGATCATCATCGGCGGCGACGCGCGGTTTGAATACCTGGCGCGGCTGCTGTCGGAGCGGGGCGAATCGGTGGGCCTGTACGGAAGAGAGGCATGCCCGTGGGCAAACGCAGTTGGCATGGAGGCACTGGCACACGCGGACAACATCGTGCTGAACTGTCCGCCCAAGGCGGAGGTGAAGCTGGAGGCCGTGCTGGAAATGACCAGTGAAACCGCGCAGATCATCACCTGCGGTCCGGAACACCCGAGCATCGACGACAACCGGCTTGTGAACCTGTGGAAGGATGAAGCGTTGCTTCAAAAAAACGCCCGATTGACTGCGGAGGGTGCGGTGGCCTCTGCCATGCGGGCATCACCCCGGGCACTGGCAGGCATGGACTGCATGGTCATTGGCTGGGGCCGCATCGGTCGGTCGCTGACCGAGCTGCTGGTGGCACTGGGGGCGAAGGTGACGGTGGCCTCACGCACAGCATCCGGGAGGAACCGGGCTGTGGAACGCGGAGCCGAGGCAGCGGACACAGGGGATATCGCCGCCGCGCTGCCTGGGCGCAAGCTGATCTACAATACCGCCCCGGCCATGGTGTTGGACGCGCCTGCGCTTGAATATGTGGACCCGGACGCCATGCTTATCGATCTTGCCAGCCCGCCCTACGGCATTGAACTTCGCGCGGCTTGGAATCGTGGCCTGCGCGCCTGGCGCGAGCCAGGGCTGCCCGGTCGATACAGCCCCTGCAGCGCGGCAAAAGCCATCCTGGAAGCCATCGACCGACAGGCATGGGGGGAGTGCGCGATATGATGGAATTATCTGATATGCGCATCGGCTGTGCGATGACGGGCTCCTTCTGCACCTTCAAGTCGGTATTTGAGGCCTGGCGCTCATTGAAGGCCACTGGCGCGGCGCTGACCCCGATCATGTCCTTCAACGCGGCGTCGGTGGATACCCGGTTTTACCCGGCAAGGGCGGCGGTGGCGGAATTCATGGCCATAACCGGAAAAAAGCCCCTTGCGACGCTGGATGCCGTGGAACCCATCGGCCCGAAGAAGCTGCTGGACGCGCTGGTGATCGCTCCCTGCACGGGCAACACTTTGGCCAAGCTGGCGAACGGCATCGCCGACACTCCGGTCACGCTGGCGGCAAAATCCCATTTGCGCAACGGTCGGCCGCTGGTGATCGCCGTGTCCAGCAACGACGCACTGGCGCAGAACGCGCGAAACATCGGCCAACTGCTGGCCATGCGCAACCTCTACTTCGTGCCCTTTGCCCAGGATGACCCGATGAACAAGCCCAATTCACTGGTGGCTCGGTTCGATATGCTTGTGGAGACCCTGAAATGGGCGTTGGAGGGGCGGCAGATCCAGCCATTGCTGCGGTGTTCGTGACAGAAAAAAGCCGGAAGAAGTTATTTGAATGTAATTAACCAAAACAACCATTGACTTTCCTTCACGACTGCGTTATACTGGCAAAGCTGTCAGCGAGACAGGGGACAGAAACCCTGAGGAGCGGGCAGCGGGCGAACCTTGAAAACGATACAGAGGAAACGAGTACAGGATCGAGCGGACTTGCGAAGAGAGCCGGAAGGCAGGAGCGAGGAAGCGAGA
>ONJE01000343.1 GCA_900318045.1 uncultured Eubacteriales bacterium | reverse complement strand
CCCTTGACTTGCCGCCAGCAAGCCTGCGGGCCTTCGCCTTGGTATGACGAAAAATCCGCTCGCATGCTTGCATACATTTAGATTGAGATTAGTATAAAACTGCCGATAAGTTCTGTGCCTTTCCATTCCCGCGCCATCGCCTGTGGCGCGGGAATGTTTTTTGCCTGTCCGCGAATTGAAAACCCGCCTGCGGTATGGTAGAATACAGACGGGTTGACAGGGAATCGCGGGCTTCGGTCATTCGCGCAACGCAGGGAAGGGGGCGGAGAATGTGCCGAATCGTGTCATTTTCCACGCGGATTGCAACAATTTCTTCGCCTCCTGCGAATGTCTGGAGCGACCGGAGCTGAAAAATGTGCCCATGGCCGTGGCCGGGGACCCGCAGAACCGCGTGGGCGTGGTGGTGGCGAAGAACGAGCTGGCGAAGAAGTACGGCGTCAAAACCACCGATACCGTCTTTCAGGCAAAGAAGAAGTGTCCCGGCATCGTGTTCGTGCCGCCGAGGCACCGCTATTATGGCGAGATATCCCGGCGGGTCAACGCGATCTACTGCGAGTACACCGAGTACGTGGAGCCGGCGTCCATCGACGAATCCTATTTGGACGTGACCCAGGCGCTGCCCTTCTACGGGCTGACGCCTGCGGAACTGGCGGATGAGCTGCGGCGGCGGGTGCGGGAGGAGATCGGCATCACCATCTCGGTGGGCGCATCCTTCTGCAAGGTGTTTGCCAAGATGGGCAGCGACTACAAAAAGCCCGACGCCACCACCGTCATCACCCGGGAAAACTACAGGGAGCTGCTTTGGCCGCTGCCGGTGTCCGACCTGCTGTTTGCGGGCTACGCAGCGGTGAAAAAGCTGAACGGCAAGGGCATACGCACCATCGGGGAGCTGGCGCGGATGCGGCCGGAGGACGTGCGGGACCTGCTGGGCAAGCAGGGGGATGTGCTCTGGCGCTACGCCAACGGCATCGACGACGCGCCGGTGCAGCTGTTTGGCGCCGAGCGGGAGATCAAGTCCGTCAGCCGGGGCCGCACGTTCCCGAGGGATCTGACGACCCGGCGGGAGATACGCGCCGCCATCGTCTACCTGATGGACGAGGTGGCGCGGAACCTGCGCCGCCACAACCTGAAGGGCGAGGTGGTCAGCGTGCAGTTCCGCAAGCCCGACATGACGGACATCTCCCGCCAGACCACCCTCGACCACCCTACATTCCTGCAGCACGAGCTCCAGCAGACCGCCATCCGTCTGGCGGAGGTTCATTGGCGCGAAGGGGATCCCATCCGGGCGATAACCGTGGGCGTATCGAAGCTGGTGCCCGCCGAGGCGGCTGCGGAGCAGCTGTCGCTGTTCGATTTCATGGGCAGCGGCGCTGAGAGCCGGGAGAAGCGGGAGCGCCTGGAGGCGGCGGTGGAGGATCTGCGGCGGAAGTACGGCGACGGCAGCGTGACCCTGGGCTACCAGGACGACGCCCAAATCGGGCTCCGGCGAAGAAAGGAATGAAACCGGCCTGCTGTGGGCAAGTGAGGAGGACAACATGGAATACAAGGGCATTCGAAAGATTCACGAGGGCAAGTTCATCACCCGCTATGATGTGGACTACATCACGGCCCAGGGGAATCTCAAGACCTATGAAATCATCAGCCGGAACCGGGACATCCGGTCTTTGGAAGCGTTGCAAAACAGGACGCCGGATTCCGTAATCATGATCATGACAGACGAGGGCGGCCAGCGCATACTGGTCAACCGGGAGTACCGCATGGCAATGGCCCAATGGATCTACAACTTTCCCGCCGGGCTGATCGATCCGGGCGAGACCCCGGAGCAGAGCGCGAAGCGGGAGCTGTGGGAGGAGACCGGGCTGACCCTTGTGCGCATCGACGACGTGCTGGACAACAGCTACGGCGCCGTCGGCTTTGCCAACGAGCGGAACATCTGCGTCTTCGGCGCGGCCGACGGGGAATTCCGGGAGAGCACCTCTGACGCGGAGGAGATCATGCCGGGTTGGTATACGAAGGCGGAGATACGCGGGCTGCTTCGGGCCGAGCCCTTTGCGGCCAGGACCCAGGCTTACTGCTATGCCTGGGCCTACGGGAAATAACAGAGACATTCGTCCGGAGGCATTATGAGAATCATATTTGTGCGGCACGGCGAGCCGGATTACGCCAACGACTGCCTGACGCAGACGGGCAGGCAGCAGGCTGCGGCTGTGGCCCGGCGTCTGGCGGGGGAGGGCATCAGCGAAATCTACACCTCGCCCTGCGGCCGGGCCGCGGAGACGGCTTCCTACACGGCGGCGCGCCTGCGCCTGCCGGTGACTACCCTGGATTTCATGCGGGAGATTACCTGGGGCGGGGAGGGGGTTCCCTGCGACGGCCATCCCTGGACCCTGGGGGACAGAATGCTGGCGGAGGGCTTCGATTTCAAGGCCGGTGACTGGCGGGCACACCCGTATTTCGCTGGAAACGCGGCGACGGTCCACTGCGAAAATGTCGCGGTCCAGCTTGACGCCTTCCTCAGGAAGCAGGGCTACCGGCACGAGGGACTGCGATTCTGCTGCGAGGGTGGCACGGACAAGACCATTGCCCTGTTCAGCCACGGCGGCTCGGGGGCCTGCGCGCTGGCCCACCTTCTGAACCTGCCGTTTCCCTATGTCGCCTCGGTGCTGCCCTACGACTTCACCTCCATCATCATACTGGATTTCCCGGTGTGCGAGGGAGCTTACGTCTTTCCCCGGGTGGAGCTGTTCAACGACTGTGCCCACATCCGTCGCGCCCCGGGCAAACCGGCGCTACAGCAGGAATCGGAGTAGACGGGCTTGACAAGCACATTGCAACACGCATGACCCGCGAAGACATCTTCAAAGGGGCAAGCGCCGGCCCGGGGCTGTTTGGAAGGGCGGGGCGCAATGATGTGAACTCCCTGCCAGGTACATAGGTGCTATTCTTATACTAATCTCAATCTAGAGTGTGTTTCAAAATGCAGGGAGATGCAATTTCGAGTGGATTCGAGTGGATTTGCCTGCATTTCAAGGCGATTTTCCGCAGGCTTAGTGGGGCTAAGTCAAGGGAAATCAACGCAGAAATGCAGGCAAAGACGCCGTAATTGCGCTTCCGGCATTTTAGAAACACACTCTAAATGTATGCAAGCATGCGAGCGGATTTTTCGTCATACCAAGGTGAAGGCCCGCAGGCTTGCTGGCGGCAAGTCAAGGGACTTCAACGCCGGTATGGCGGAAAAGTCGCCGCAGGATTGTATAGATTTAGGTTGAGATTAGTATTATCCAACAAGAAAGAGAACCGACCTGGATGGGTCGATCCTCTCGCTTGTTACCTGGGAAAATACCGCACAATACGGCGGCACGCCTGGCGGTGCCTTTTCCGCCATACACATGATTCTGCTTTTACAGATCAGACCACGCCCTGGGCGTACATGGCGTCGGCGACCTTCAGGAAGCCCGCGATGTTCGCGCCGGCCTCGTAGTTGCCCTCGCAGCCGTACTCCTTGGCGGCGGCTTCCACGTTGTGGAAGATGTTGACCATGATGGTCTTCAGCTTGGCGTCCACCTCTTCGGCGGTCCAGCTGAGGCGCTCGCTGTTCTGGCTCATCTCCAGGGCGGAGGTGCCCACGCCGCCGGCGTTGGCGGCCTTGGCGGGCCCGAAGAGCACGCCGTTCTTCTGCAGGTACTCGATGCCCTCGATCACGGTGGGCATGTTCGCGCCCTCGGACACGCAGTAGCAGCCGTTCTTCACCAGCGCCTTGCAGCTGTCGAGGCTGATCTCGTTCTGGGTGGCGCAGGGCAGGGCGATGTCGCAGGGAATGGTCCAGATGCCGGCGCAGCCCTCGTGGTACTCGGCGTTGGGATGGGTGTCCACGTATTCCTTGATGCGACCGCGCTTGACCTCCTTGATCTGCTTGACGCAGGCCAGGTCGATGCCGTCCTTGTCGTAGATGTAGCCGTTGGAATCGCTCATGGCCACCACCTTGCCGCCCAGCTGGGTGGCCTTTTCATTGGCGTAGATGGCCACGTTGCCGCTGCCGGAGACGACCACGGTCTGGCCCTTGAAGCTCTTGCCCGCGGCGTTGAGCATCTCCTCGGTGAAGTAGCACAGGCCATAGCCGGTGGCCTGGGTGCGAACAAGACTGCCGCCGTAGCTGAGGCCCTTGCCGGTCAGCACGCCCTCGTACAGGCCGGTGATGCGCTTGTACTGGCCGTACAAATAGCCGATCTCCCGCGCGCCCACGCCGATGTCGCCGGCGGGCACGTCGGTGTCCGCGCCCACGTACTTGTACAGCTCGGTCATGAAGCTCTGGCAGAAGCGCATGACCTCCATGTCGCTCTTGCCCTTGGGGTCGAAGTCGCTGCCGCCCTTGCCACCGCCGATGGGCAGGCCGGTCAGGCTGTTCTTCAGCGTCTGCTCGAAGGCCAGGAACTTCACGGTGTCCTCGGTCACCGAGGGGTGCAGCCTCAGGCCGCCCTTGTAGGGGCCGATGGCGCTGTTGCCCTGCACGCGGTAGCCGCGGTTCACGTGCACATTGCCCTTGTCGTCAACCCACGGCACGCGGAACTTGATCACGCGCTCCTGCTCCACGAACAGCTCAAGCACGCCCGCCTTCACGTATTCCGGATGCTTCTCGACCACGGGCTCGATGGATTCCAGAACGCTCCTTACGGTGATCAGGAACTGCTTGTCGTTCGGGTTGCGCTTTTCGACGCGGCCCATCAGATCGATCAGGTATGCATTTTTCAACGCCATTTTGTCGTCCCCCTTAACGATGGTATGAAATTGTCTCCCAAACAGATGGGAATTCCGGCCCTTTCGACCGCATGCGTATATTATAATGGTAAAGCGATAAATTTGCAATATTATTCTTTGTTAAATTGCAAATTCAAATGTGACGCGGCTGAGACAAAGCTCAAAGGCGCGTGTAAATGAATTTATTGATTCATAAAAATTCAACTTGCGTTTAGGCACGGTGTGGAGTATACTCTTTACCATATTGAAACATCAAGGGGGATGGGCCATGAACCGCGTCACGATACCGCAGGGCTATACGCCGCCGCTGAACACCTTCGATACCCAGCTGGCCATAGAGTTCATCAAGCACAACTTCCAGCAGGAACTGGCCTACGCGCTGAACCTTCGCCGGGTTTCCGCGCCGCTGTTCGTGAGTCGGGAGTCCGGCCTGAACGACAACCTGAACGGCGTGGAGCGGCCCGTCAGCTTCGACGTGCCCGCCGTGGGCGCCGACGGCGAGGTGGTGCATTCCCTCGCCAAGTGGAAGCGCCTGGCCCTGAAGCGCTACGACTTCCACGTGGGTCGCGGCCTGTACACCGACATGAACGCCATCCGCAGGGATGAAGGCACCGCCCAGGAGATCGTGCACTGCGTTGTGGACGTCTCCGATCGGCTGCGCCGTGAATTCCCCAGCATCCATGTCAAGCTGAACCGGAACATGGCCTGCGTCACCACCCAGGAGCTGGAGGACATGTACCCCGACCTGCCCGAGCCCAGGGACCGGGAGGATGCCTATCTGCGGGAGCACGGCACGGCGCTGATCATGCAGATCGGCGGGAAGCTGAAATCCGGCAAGCCCCATGACGGCCGCGCCCCCGACTACGACGACTGGACGCTGAACGGCGACATACTGTTTTGGAACGAGTTGCTGGGCCGCGCTTTCGAGATCTCGAGCATGGGTATCCGCGTGGACGCCGAATCGCTGGACCGCCAGCTGACCCTGGCCGGTTGCGACAATCGCCGCAACCTGCCCTTCCATAAGATGCTGCTGAACGACGAGCTGCCCCTGACCATCGGCGGCGGCATCGGCCAGAGCCGCCTGTGCATGCTGATGATGGGCGTGGCCCACATCGGCGAGGTGCAGAGCAGCCTCTGGGACGACGAAACCAGCCGCATCTGCGCCGAGAAGGGTATATTGCTGCTGTAAATTCTGATTCATCGAGCTGTTAGCAGAAATGCAAAGGGCAGTGCAAAGGGAACAGTCAACAGGGAACAGGGAACAGGAAAAGCCGCGCACGGGGCGATACAACCAAGCCAAAGCATAAGTTCCCGCAATAAAATGAGACGCGGAATCCCTGAAACCCCTGTAGCGGCGACAAAGACGCCACCATTGCATTCATTCGAAAAGGGTGTCGCCCCTGCAGCGTGTACGATTTCATAATCCACGCGGCAGCCGCCATTCCTGTTCCCTGTTCCCTGTTGCCTGTTCCCTCGTCTCCCCGACAAATCAGAATTTTCTGGTATTTTTCCCCGCCTCCTGAATATCCTATTGTCTGTAAACCAATAAACCCATTCA
>ONJE01000068.1 GCA_900318045.1 uncultured Eubacteriales bacterium | reverse complement strand
GTTCGGTGATGTAGGACCACACGGTGTCGTCGATGTTGTAGCGCGAAACGCTCTCCATCGTCTCCTGTGCTTTTTCGAGGGCTTTGCTGGCGCTGCGCCAGTCGTCGATCATCTTTTTCAGTGTGTCGCTGGCGCCCTCCGGATAGCCGGTATCCACGCGCTCCAGCTTCTCCCGAAGCAGCTGCGAGTCCATGTCCATCTCCTTGTCCACGGCGTTGTGCCTTGCCTGCTGCAGGCCGTAGTAGGCGTCGGCATAAGCCTGGTCCCGCTGGGTGATGCGGGTCTTGCGGTTCTTGTTCTCGATGGTGAGCAACTGCGCGGCAGCGGTATCGTAATCCTGCTGGTATTGCTTGTACTTCGCGTCATAATCGGCAACTTTGGCTTCAACGATCACCTCGCCCGCCTTTACCGTATAGCCTGCACGGGAATTGACGTTCACGATGCTCAGCGTCAGTCCGTCGCTCAGGGGGAAGCTCACCGGCTCCACCGTCGGGAAGGCGGGCTTGCAGGTCAGCTTGATCCGCTCCTCCAGCTTGCCCTTCTTCGGTGTAGCCAGGCGCACTTTGGGCGTGGTAATCGTGCGCACCGTGCCGGAAAAGAACATGCACAGGGCTACAAATATCGCCAGAAACACGATGCCCCGAATGGCAAATTTCTTCAAATTCATCACAGGTACCCTCTCTGTCAGCGAATCTTTCCGAAGGGAAACGGCGCGCTATTTCAGCTCCGTCAGCTGCACGCCCGACAAAATGTCGTTCAGGAAGTAAAGGTAGATAAACAACGCCGGCAGTATGTACAACGCCGCGCCGGCAAACACGATCTTGGCGTTGGAGCCCGCCAGCCGGTTGAATTCCACCGACAGCGGATATAGGTCCGCGCGCTGGCTCAGATAAGTCATGGGCTGCTCCACCAGGTTCCAGCAGTCGGCGAAGGACAGCGCGATGGCCGCGCCGATCACCGGCCGGCATACCGGAATCACCACGTAGCTGTAGCAGCGCAGCGTACCCGCCCCGTCCATCTGAGCCGCCTCCAGCAATTCGTTGGGCAGGCCCAGCATGAACTGGCGGATCAGGAAGATGTAAAACGGCGAAAACCACATCGGTATGATCACCGCCCACACCGTGTTCAGAAGCCCAATGGTTCGCAGTGTCAGCACGTTTGGCACCATCGTAACCTGGAACGGCAGCAGCATAAGCATGATGATGCCGAAGAAGATGGCCTCCCGCCCACGGAAGCGGAAGCGGCTGAGCGCATAAGCCATCATCGGGATCACCACCGCCTGGCCCAGCAGTATGAGCACTGCGTAGACGGCGGAATTGACGAACATGCGCAGTATGGACATGTCCAGCACAAGGATCTCATAGTACTGGCTCAGCGAAAAGACCTTCGGGGAGAGCTTGAGCTCCATCCACACGGCAGTGTCGTAGTTGCCCCGGGTCTTCATGAACGCGTCGATCTCATCAGGCGAACAGAACGAGTAAAGTATCGTCACCGCCACTGGCACCAACATGATGATGGCCAGTAACCCCAGCACCGATCGGGTAAACAGCTTCCTGCCCCCGGGCTGTCGAACCGTCAACTTTTCCATTTCAGACACCCCCGGTTCAGGTCAGCCGCTTCAGCAACCGCCGCTGGGTCAAAAACAGCACGCCAAACAGCGCGAACACGATCACCGCAAAGCTGTAGGCTGCAGTGGTCACATTCTGGTAGTTCAGCTTGTTGTACATGTTGTTCATATAGTGTTGCAGCGTATAGACCGATTCATCTGGATAGGAGCCGCTGATGAAATAGACCTCCTTGAAGATCTTGAAGGCGTTGATCCACTCCAGTATGATCACAAGAAATGCCGTGGGCACGATCATCGGCAGTGTGATGCCAAAGGTCTGTCGCAAAAAACCCGCGCCCTCAAGGGTGGCGTATTCATACAGGGGTTCGGGAACGGCCTGTATGGCCGACAGGAATATGATGACCGCAAACCCCAGGTTTTTCCACACGAACAGCAGTATGATCGGCACGCGCATCTGGCTGCCCTGGAGCCATATCACCCGATCCATGCCCAGGGCGACCACGATGCGATTGATCACACCGCCGAAGTCAAAGATCACCAGCCAGAACAGCAGCATGGCCGAAGAGGGCATCAGATAGGGCAACAGCACGCTGTTGCGAAAAAAAGCGCCCTTGGGCCGCAGCCGGTTCAGCAGGGATGCGATGGCAAAGGAAAACACCCACACCAGCGGAGCGCAGATCAGTGAGAGCTCGAGCGTATTCTTCAGCCCCAACAGGAACATCTGGTTTTTCCATATACCAGTGTAGTTGGCCATTCCCACGAAGGCGTTTTTGTAGGTGCCGTCGGTCAGGCTGTAATAGATCCCCCCGAAAAAGGGCACCACATAAAACAGTAAAAGCCCTATCAAGCCGGGCAACAGGAACAGCCAAACGGATTTCTTGTGAATAAACACTGTATCCTCCCATGACCGGCGGGAACAGGCAAAAGCCCATCCCCGCCGCAATGGAGATTATTCATGTGAGTCAGGGAATATGCAAAATACTGATGGCGGAAAAGGCATCGCCAGATGTGCCGCCGTATTGTGCGGTATTCCCCCTGATGATTTGTTATCGGTCAGTTTCCCGTCAGTTACCCTCCAGGTGGCGCATCTGCACCTTCCTGTCGATGCCGGCAAGCATGTCGTTCAGGTCGATCTGGCCGCTCAGGTACTGTTCGATCAATTCCTCGGCCTCGGCGCCCTGGCCGATGCCGCCATCCTCTTCGGAAGACGTATCGGGATAGAGCCAGTTGTAGATGGAGATGATGATGTTGTCGTCATGGGCGCGATACCACTCCAGCTCCTTGGGAGAGACGTCCCAGTTGTTCTCCTCGGCATAGGCATAGTTCTTCTCGCTCTCCTGGATGTCAAGCTCCATGCTCTGCTTTTCATCCGCCGCGGCCTTTTCATAAGCCGCACGCAGCGCGTCCAGATCCTGCTTGAACTCCTCCAGCATGACATTGTTTTGCTCGCCACGGACCGGCTCGTTCAGGTCGGGGTTGATGCAGTAGCGGGTCTGAATGGTCAGGTTATCCACCACTTCGCCGACAAAGTCCAGCGCGGCTTCAGCATTCTTCGAGAAGGGGTTCACCACCAGCACCGTGGAATCCAGCACCAGATAGGCGGGCTCGTCCGTGGTGATATGCATCAGCACAGGCGTGAACTCGCTGTAGAAGTTGCCGATGCTGCAACCGGTGCTTGTCTGCATCAGCACCGACTCCTCGTCATAGGCATCCAGCATAAACGTCTGCTCGTCGTCGTCAGAGGGGCAGCCCAGCGCCGTGAAGTCGATCTGCTCCAGCTGCTGGAGCAATTCATGCACCATCGGGCTGCTAAAGCCCATGTCGGGGTTGGTGGCGTTTACGTAGTACTGATAGTCCAACATGATCATGTTCATCAGCTCGTAACGCACATCGGAATCGGTATAGCCGCTGGAGACCAGGTGCAAGCCGTTTTCCTCGGTCAGCTTGCCCTGCAAACCCGCCAGGAAGCTCAAGAAGCCAGACCAGTTGTCGGGCACATCGGCCAGCGTCATGCCCAGCTTCTCCAGCGCCAGCTCATTGATACCCACGGACCAGCTGTAGGTGGACAGCGGCAGGGCGACCAGATGGCCGTCGGTGGACAGCTTTTCACGGATGGAGGGATACATGGCATCCGACAGCGCCTTGACCTTCTCGTTGCCGTCCAGCTCCATCAGGTAGCCGCGGTTGTGCAGTGCTTCGAAGACAGAGCTGGAGGTCATTAGCACGTACACATCGATGCGGTCATCCCGATTCATCATATTCTCGATCAGGTTCTCCACTTCGCTGAACTCGCGAGACAGCACAACGCTGACATCTCCGTGGGCGTTGGCATAGCGGTAATAGGCGGAGTTCACGCTCTCATTCCAAAAGCTGTCGCTGATCCTCAGCTTGCTCTGGGCCTTTTGAGAGGGGTCCAGGTTCCGGATTCCGACGCCCTCGCTGCAGAAGGCATAGTAGCCGCCATCCAGTATGCAGCCCGGCGCGGAAGTGTAAGCCTCGATAGGCATCTCGGTGAGGCCCTCGCTGATGGTGTTGTTCTGCAGGTCAACCATGCAGACCTCGCCGCCCTTGATGCAATAGATGTTGTCCGTGGCAGGATCGTAAGCCAGGCCGATCAGGGGCGTATAGTTTTCAATGGGAATTTCGCTCAGCATCTCCACGCTGTCATCGGCGGGATTGTAGCTGACCAGCGTCACAGAGCTGTCCGTCTCGGCATCGTAAACCTCAGCCAGCAGGGTACCATCCTTATAAGGTGTGATGGTATAGGCGCCCACCAGCCAGTCGACATCCCGGGTTTCGCCGCTGGCCAGGTCTATGGACAGCGTGTGGTAATCGCCCATGCTGTCATAATAGCGGGCAAACGCCTGCCCGCCCAGGCCCACGATGCTGTCGGGCTGGATGGGATAGGAGCTGTTTTCATAGTACTCCACCAGGTCGTCCCAATCCACATCGCAAACCTTGGTGCTCTTGACGCTGTTGCCGTTCTGGATCGTCAACTCGGTCACGGTCGCGCCCTTGAACTCAGTGTTCTCATTGTACTCGGTGATCAGGTTCAGGGAGTACAGCTTGCCATTGGCGGCAAAGGGCAGCGTGGCATACTCAAAGCTGGGGCCGACATTGACCATGTCCTCCGGCAGTTCGATGCTGTATTCCTTCAGGTCGGAATCGCCCACTTTATAGGTATACAGCGTGCCGTAGCTGACCATGTAAAGTGTATCTCCCTGGGAAAAGCCATAGCTGAAGTTGAGCCTGTTTTCGTTGGAAACACAGGCCAGCGCCAGCACCAAAGCCAGCAAAATGCAGATTTTCTTCATTGCGATATTTCTCCTTTATTGATTGTCACTGTCAATGCACATCCTCGCCGGCGTCTTCATCGGCCAGCGCATCCCCGGAACTGTCGTCGTGAGTATATACGCTCACCGTCATATCCAGGCGAACGGTATCATCAGGTGTAAAGTCCACATAGGCGGTGTACTGGGCGTCGCTGGACTTGTCGGTCTGTTCCTCGCCCACGCGGGATATGCTGGATACCCTGCCTTCCACCTGGCGGGTGCCATCCATATCCCATTCAAACTCAATGGACACCCTGTCCCCCTCGTGGATTTCCTTCAAATCCAGCTCTGACACCTTGATGGCGATTTGCAATGCCTCCTCAGGGTAGATGGAAATCAGCTTGCCGTTCTTCTCCACGGCGCTGCCCTGGGCGGCGTCCACGGTTGCCACGATGCCGTTCAGTGGGGAGCAGATGATGTTGTCCATGGCGTACAGGCCATCCAATACGCCTTCCACCGTTTCAAACAGCACCTCGCCGCGCTCCACATGGTCCCCCACCTGCACGTGCAGCTTCAGCACACTGCCGGTTCCCTTGATAGCCACGGCGGAATTCTGCTCGATCGTACCGCGCCCGATGCGGCTGGTAGAGGAATGGTCGGCGTCGCGATAGATGCCCACCGTCTCCCCCATGTAGAAATCGCCGCTGGTGACCTCCAATTTGTAGCTGGTATAACTTGCGTTGCTGCTTCCACCGGAGCTGTCGCCGGAACTACCGCTGTCGCCGGAAGTGGCGCCGCCCACATTGGTAACCACGGCGGTACCCACGTGAGTGCCGTCCTTGGTGCAGGCCAGGTGCACGCGCTCGCCGATGTGGATGTAACGGGTTTCGCTGCTGTTGTAAGCCTTCTCGGTGGTGGCCGAAACCACATAGCGGTTCACAGGCTCCAGGTACATCTCGGCGCCATAGCGCTCGGTGATGCCCTCGCACTGGTCGCCCTCTCTGGCGAAAATGCCGCTGACGGTGCCGTCCATCTCCGCAAACACCTTTGTAGTCCGAATGGTGGCCACAGGCTCGCCGATTTTTACCGGATCGCCCTTTCGCAGGCTGATCTCATCCACAATGCCACCGAACGGCGCGTTGACCGTGATGGTCTTGCTGGATACAACCGTGCCTTGGAAGGTCACCTGGGCGAGCGCGGGAACGCCCGCCAACATGGCCAGCGCCAGGATCAGGCCGCAAATACGTAGCTTGGAATTCCTCATGGATTCAGCCTCCCTCGTTGGTCGTTCGCTGCCTTCAGGCAGCCGGGTCATACTCCCCAAAGGGCTGATCCATCATGTCCTCGGGGCCGACGAAGACATTATAGAAATACATCATGCTCTGGGGCGAATTGCTCAGTTCGTAGTTCTTGCCCTCCACTTCCACATGGATCGACAGGTCGCAATCCTGGGAAAAGTCACTCTCATTCATCGCCGATACATGGCTGGGGTCCAGGTTGAGGCGCATCGTAAACGTATAATCAAACTTACGGGTCGAAACGCCCTGCATCTTCAGCTCGGTATACCGCGTGCCGCCGACAAATCCCTCCGTGGGGAACGCGACCACGGCGTCGCTGACCTTCAGAGCCACGTACTTGATGCCACTGTTGGCCAGCATCCTGTAAACCTCGCCGTTGAAGTGCCATTCGTAGCTGAACACGTCGCCGATGTTGTTGTCCAACTCAGCCTCCAATACCAGCGTGTTCAGGGCGTCACCCTCAGAGGCGTCATCCCAGTGCCTCAACCACGCCGTAAAGGGTTGGTTCTGGCCTACAGGGGCATCCGGCTTCTGGGCGGAAGCCAGCAGCAATGTCAGATCCAGGCGCTCGCCGCCAACGGTCAGCTGCTCCATCGGCTCGTCGGGAATATCCAGGTTCAGGGCGTCGTACTCCGTGCCCTCGTCCCCGTCACCGCTGGAATGGGGCAGCTTGGGCGTGTTGGAGCTGTCTCCACCGCCGCCGCCACCACCGCCGCCGGCGTCCTCGCCTTCTTCTCCCCCTTCGTCTTCACCGCCCTCGGCTTCCTCGGTCGTGTATTCCTCCGAGGTTTTGAAGAGGTTACCGGCCACGTCAGTGACCTGGATCGTACCGGCGTCAAAAGTCTTCTCTTCCTTCTCGGTGATGGTATAGCTGCCGTCCTCCATGGCGTTCCAGGTCTTGCCGCCGTCAATGGATATCTTGTCCACGCCGCTGACGTTGTCGGTGGCACTGATGTTCAGCGTATAGCTTGTCTCCTCGTCAGCCTCTATGGACACCTCCGGCGGGGTCCAGTCCAGTTTGAGGGAATACCGTTCCGAAGCGCTCACTATGTCTCCAAGTTCGTCCAGCATGGCAAAGCGCAGGGTGTATACGCCCTCCTGATCCGGTGTATATGTGTTTGAAGTGATCGGTACGATCCGCTCGTCATAGATGATTACGGCGTAGGACCATTCCTTGCCCTCCGGAATGCCGGAAAGCGTGAACTGGGGCTGCGTTTGGCTCCACCCCGTCTCCGCGAGGCCGGTTGCCGTGACGATGATCGCCGGCTTCTCCCCTTCTTCCTGATCGCCAGAGCCGGGCGTGGTGGATTCTTCCTGCCTGACCCACACGTAGAGATCGGCTTTTTCGCCCATCGTCGGCATCTGAATCGGCTGGATCAGCACAGGCTCTCCCACGATGGCGGGATTGTCCGTGGAGATGCAGACACGGTAATTGCCGCCCTTAAACACATCTGTATCCGGTGTCATCACCACTGTGGATAGCAGCTGCAGCGGCGCTTCCCGGATCATCAGCAGATTGCCGGTCTGGATATATACCGTCTCCCCACCGGTCAGCAGCCCGACGATCTCCTGCAGCGTACCCCACTTCAGGTCGATACCCCGCTTGAACCACGCCTCTGCTTCCATCGGTATCTGCGTACCAGCTTCGTTTCGGGGGGACTCTATGCCCTCGCCAGCCGGCGCACCGGAGCCCTGTTCAGTCGCATCTTCAGTTGTCGTTTTCTGGGTTTCCGGTGCAGCGGCCGGCGTTTCACCAGTCTCACCCTTGCCGTCCGCCACTTCCGGTTGATCGTCGGTTGATGCGGCCTGGCCTTCATCGACCTCTACGGGCACTTCTCCCGCGGCACTCGCCGTGGCGGTCTCCTCTTCAACGATTACGACTGGTCCATCCTGATCCAATCCGGAGAGTGTTTCCCCATCGGCGTTATCCGCGCTGAACGCTTCGACCGGCTGACTTGGCTCATCCATCGCAGGGGGTTCGGGAGCAGCCTGCACCTCGGGGGCATCCGGTTCAATTTCGACTATGGTCTGTTCTTCATCTGCGTTATCCGTATCCGATTCAGTTGTCTTTTCTGCTTCTTCCGGAACGGCCTGGGATTCCACCTCAACAGGCGCTTCGAGGGAGAGCGTCGCTTCATCAACGCTGTCTCCTTCCGCCTTTCCGTTATCTGCCTGTGCCTCTTGTGCAGGTTGTTCCGGCTCTGCGGACTGTTCTGCCTGTGCGGGCTGTTCAGGCTCAGGCCGGGGCACTGCCTTTTCCTCGGTTCGCTGTTCGGAGGCATCGCCTGAGTCGCGCTTCTCCGCCTTACCCTTATCGGCCTTTGCGCCATTTTGGAGAACCAAAAGCTTTTCATTTTTCTTTGTAACGATGCGCAGCCTGATCTCCTTGAAGTTTTTCAATACAGTAAAGATGTAATCGTACTCTTTTTCCTCGTCCGGTTCCCATGATATGTATTTTTTATATTTCTTATCCTCGTACTCAATAGACTTTATGTCCTTCAGTTTGATCTCCAGCTTTGCGAATTTCAAAATAGTGCTGAGATGAACCTGGCTGTTTTGATCGAGGTCAAGGATATATTCCTTCTCTTTTTCGACTTTTGTCTTTGACAGCTTGTTTTTGCCGTTGTCTGACTTGCTTTTCTTCGCCTTGCTGTCGGTTGACTTTGGCGCCATCTTCCCGGAAGCCCAATTGCTTTGGAGCTGATTCGAGACGGCCTGAGAATCTTTCTCTGCCAGGGCTGACATCCTTGTGAAAGAAACCCCTGTCATGCCGCTCAGGCAGAGGCTTAAGACCAGCAAATAGACCAGCTTTTTCATTGATGTGTGCTCCTTGTGGTATTGTTGGACGATCAGGCATACTGCCCTGTCTCAGACGTCTGTTCTTAGACCGTGGAATTGATTAAAAAGATGCATCCCGGCCGAATTTAATGTTATCATTACAAACCGCTCCTGTCAACAGCGCAACAGCTATAAATCGGCTAATTTAATGTAGAAATGTTTTCCGTTTTTTGAACATTCTGGGAACGTCACTCTATGTTTACAATCATCTTCTCCGGAGTCTGTTACTAGAGTGTGTTTCTACATTCGGGAGGATGCATTTGGCCGGAAACTCCGTTGCAGTTACGGCGTCCTGAACTGCATCTATGTGTTGATTTTCCTTGACTCAGGCCCCACCAGGCCTGCGGAAAATCGCCTTGAAATGCAGCCCAATCCACTCGGCGCTGCACATCCCTTCTTTTAGAAACTCACTCTATGGCCCATCCAGGCAAGGGCAGCAAACGAAGCAAGAATAACAGACTTCAGTCTGTAAAATACTAAAGCAGCCGGCCCACCCCGGTAATAACAGGGTGGAGCCGGCAACCTTTATTCGCTTGTTCTACTGATGACCACGAAAGCCCATCAGCTGTTCTGGATCGCTGCCTGCGCAGCGGCAAGGCGAGCGATCGGTACGCGGAACGGCGAGCAGGACACATAGTCCAAGCCAATCCTATGGCAGAACTCGATGCTCGACGGATCGCCGCCATGCTCGCCGCAGATGCCCAGGTGGATGTCGGGGCGCGTGGCGCGGCCTTGCTCCGCAGCCAACTGCACCAGTGCACCGACTCCGGTCTGGTCCAGCTTCGCGAAGGGATCGAACTCGTAGATCTTGTTCTCGTAGTAGGCGCCAAGGAACTTGGCCGCGTCGTCACGGCTGAAGCCGAAGGTCATCTGGGTCAGGTCGTTGGTGCCGAAGGAGAAGAACTCGGCCTCCTTGGCGATTTCGCCGGCAGTCACGGCGGCACGCGGAATCTCAATCATGGTGCCCACGTGATACTTCATGTTCACGCCAGCTTCCTTGATCAGGCGATCTGCGGTCCTGACCACGACATCCTTGACAAACTTCAGTTCCTTCACCTCGCCGACCAGCGGAATCATGATCTCGGGCACGATCCTGTACTCGGGATGCTTGCGATTCACATTGATGGCGGCGGATATGACGGCTTCGGTCTGCATCTCGGCGATCTCGGGATAGGTGACGGCCAAACGGCAGCCGCGGTGGCCCATCATCGGGTTGAACTCATGCAAACCGGCGATGGTCTGTTTCAGGTCTTCAACGTCCAGCTTCATCTCCTTGGCCAGCTCGACGATGTCCTCCTCCTTGGTGGGCACGAACTCGTGCAGCGGCGGATCCAGGTAACGCACGGTCATCGGACGGCCCTGGAGCACCTCGTACATGGCTTCGAAGTCGCCCTGCTGATAGGGCTTGACCTTGGCCAGCGCCTTCTTGCGGCTCTCCACGTCCTTGGCTACGATCATCTCGCGCATGGCCTTGATGCGGTCGCCCTCGAAGAACATGTGCTCGGTGCGGCACAGGCCGATGCCCTCGGCGCCGAACTTCACAGCCTGCATGGCGTCGCGGGGGTTGTCGGCGTTGGTGCGCACGCGCAGCTTGCGAACGGCGTCTGCCCAGGCCATAAACCGACCGAAGTCTCCGGAAATGGTCGCCTCCGCGGTGGGGATGGCCTCGCCGTAGATCTTGCCGGTAGAGCCGTCCACGGAGATCCAGTCACCCTCATGGAAGGTGCGGCCACCCAGATCAAAGGTCTTGTTCTCGTGCATTTTGATGTCAGAGCAGCCGGACACGCAGCAGGTGCCCATGCCGCGGGCGACGACCGCCGCGTGGCTGGTCATGCCGCCGCGCACGGTAAGGATGCCCTGGGAAGCCACCATACCCTCGATGTCCTCGGGGCTGGTCTCCAGGCGCACCAGCACCACACGGTGGCCGTGCTCGGCCCAGCGCTTGGCGTCCTCAGCGGAGAACACCACCTGGCCGCAGGCCGCTCCGGGAGAAGCCGCCAGGCCCTCGCCGATGGGAGTGGCCTTCTTCAGGGCCTTGGCATCGAAGGTGGGATGCAGCAGGCTGTCAAGCTGCTTGGGCTCGACGCGCATCACAGCTTCCTTCTCGGTGATCATGCCCTCGTCCACCAGGTCCACGGCAATCTTCAGCGCCGCGGCGGCAGTGCGCTTGCCGTTGCGGGTCTGCAGCATGTAGAGCTTGCCATTCTCGATGGTGTACTCCATGTCCTGCATGTCCTTGTAGTGATTCTCCAGGTTGGTGGCGATCTTCTGGAACTGCTCGTATACCTGGGGCATTTCCTCCTTCAGCTGCTCGATCTTGCTGGGGGTGCGGATACCGGCCACGACGTCCTCGCCCTGAGCGTTGATCAGGTACTCGCCGAACAGCTTCTTTTCGCCGGTGGCTGGGTTGCGGGTGAAGGCCACGCCGGTGCCGGACTGGTTGTTCAGGTTGCCGAACACCATGGGCATCACGTTGACGGCAGTGCCCCAGGAATAGGGGATGTCGTTCATGCGGCGATAGACATTGGCGCGGGGGTTGTCCCAGGAGCGGAACACGGCCTTCACGGCCTCCATCATCTGCTGGTAGGGATCGGAGGGGAAGTCCTCGCCCTTCTGTTCCTTGTAGTAGGCCTTGAAGCGGGCGACCAGCTCCTTCATGTCGTCCACGTCCAGATCGATGTCGTTGGTGACGCCCTTCTTTTCCTTGACCTCGTCGATGATGACCTCGAAGGTCTTCTTCGGGATCTCCATGACGACGTCGGAGAACATCTGGATGAATCGACGATAGCTGTCATACACGAAACGCTCGAACTTGGGGTCGGGATTGCCGGCAATCAGGCCCGCGGCCACCTCGTCGTTGATGCCCAGGTTCAGAATGGTGTCCATCATGCCGGGCATGGAAGCGCGCGCGCCGGAGCGTACGGAGACCAGCAGCGGATTCCTGGCATCGCCAAATTTCTTTTCGTTGATCGCCTCGATCTTGGCCAGGGCCTCGTCGATCTGCTTCTGGATATCGGCGCCGATGGTCTTGCCATCCTCATAGTAGCGGGTGCAGGCTTCGGTGGTGATGGTGAAGCCCTGGGGCACGGGCATGCCCAGCGAGGTCATTTCCGCCAGGTTTGCGCCCTTGCCGCCCAGCAGGTTCCTCATGGTCGCGTTACCTTCGCTGAAAAGGTAAACATACTTCTGCATGGTTGCTCATCCTCCCGATAAATATTATAAGGCCAATGTTAACCCTTAGCTTCATTTCATTATATATGATTTACCCAGTTTTGACAAGGGACTTTCAGTAAATATTTACCTGTTTTGCCGCTGTATGCGACATCGCATTGCATTTGCCATTGACTTAATGACTGAAATGAGGCATAATATATGTGGAGAAGTTTGTAAAGGAAGTCAACCATGTCCCACCTCATCGTATCGGTCGACCCCCACAGCGCAGCCGAACGCGCGGGCATACAAGCCGGCGACCGGCTGACCCGTATCGGTGGCGTCACCGTCATCGACTTCATCGACTACCAGGCGCTCACCGCCAACCGCCGCCTGACGGTCCAGGTGCTCCGGGACGGCCAACCGTTGGACTTCGCCATCCGCAAAGGCGAGTACGCGCCCCTGGGGCTGAACTTTTCTACCCCGATGATGTCCGGCACCCGGCTGTGCTGCAACAAGTGCCTGTTCTGCTTTGTGGACCAGCTGCCCGCGAACGCCCGGGAAACGATGCGGGTGAAGGACGACGACTGGCGGATGAGCCTGATGATGGGCAACTACGTGACACTGACCAATGTCTCCGACGCCGAGCTGGGCCGCATCATCGAGAGGCACTGCTCGCCGCTGTACATATCCGTCCACGCCACCGACCCGGACCTGCGCGCCCGCCTGATTGGCACGCCCCGGGCCCGGCGTCTGATGGACCAGCTGAGAAGGCTTTCCGATGGCGGCATCGCCTTTCACTGCCAGTGCGTGCTGTGCCCCGGCCTCAACGACGGTGCGGCGCTGGACAGGACCATCCGGGAGCTTTCCGAAATCCCCGGCGCGCTGTCGCTGGCGCTGGTGCCGGTGGGCCTGACCGGGCACCGGGACGGGCTGAGCGCGCTGCGGGTTTACACGCGCGAGGAAGCGAATGCCGTCATCAGGCTGTCCGACAGCTGGCGGGGGCGTCTCCTCGAAGCCCGTGGCACCCGGTTTGTGTTCCCTTCCGATGAGTTCTACCTCCAGGCAGGCGCGCCCATTCCCCCGGATGAGGCCTACGAGGGCTACGAGCAGATCGACGACGGCGTGGGCCTGCTACGGCTGTTGGACACCGAGTTCCGGGACGCCTGGGAGGCCTTGCCCGACGACCTGCGCCGGGCCACGCCGGGCGGCACGCCGCTGGCCATCGCCTGCGGCAAATCCGCAGCGGCATTCATTCGGAATATGTTGCAGGATTATCCCGTCGCCGGGGCGAATATCACCGTATACGCACTGGAAAACACCTGGTTCGGCCCCACCGTCACCGTTTCCGGGCTGATCACAGGCAAGGATCTGACGGAGCAGATGGCCGGAATCCCCTGCGAGGCCATCATGATCACCGAGGTCATGCTTCGGGACGGCTCCCTCTTCCTGGACGACATGACCCTTGACGAAGCCATACAGCGCCTCGGAAAGCCCGTCGTGCCCGTCGGACGGCGGGGAGAGGACCTTCTCGGGACAATACTGACGTTGGCAGGAGAAGAAACCGGGAATGGAATTCATGTTTCCGCGCACAAATATGTTGACGATCATCATCGGGAACTGTAAAAAAAGCAGGCACAAAGAAACGATATATCCCGCTCTCCGGAACAGCATGACAAGGCAGATTATGCAGATGTTGCCGATCATGGAGATAACACCCGCGAATGAACTGTAGTTTATCGGGGTGCCGGATATTACTATTACTCCCTGCATGGCAGAGGTCCTCATAGTGAAGTAACTTGCTATGACATAGAGCAGAAGAAGAAGAACAAAGGCACTCTTGGGTGTCTCTCTTTTGTTCGAGAGATTATTCAGAGTCTTATCAATATTGTTGTTACCCTTTTTTACCATTAAGACCTTACCCTGATGCCGCTATTTTCAGAAATAATACAATTATTATATCAAGTCAAATCCTTCGAGTTCTGCACTAATTTGTTTCTAAAATTACTTTATT
>ONJE01000164.1 GCA_900318045.1 uncultured Eubacteriales bacterium | reverse complement strand
TTTAGAAACACACTCTAGCGAACTGAATCCGGCCATCCTGGTGGCCGCCGCGCTGTTCATCATCAAGATTCTGTCGACTGTCTTAGTTTGACTGCCTGTGAAAGGAGCGAACATGTACAAGCAGACCCTCAAACATCGCATCGATGTCGCCATGGGCCGCGCTCCGGCGGACCTGTGCCTGGCCAACTGCCGCGTCATCGATGTGTACAACAAGTCGGTGTTTCCCGCTGACGTTCTCATTGTCGATGGGTATATCGCGGGGTTTGGCGCGCCGGACTTTCCGCGGGCAAAGGAGATCTTTGACGCGCGGGGCCGCTACCTCGCTCCGGGGCTGATCGACAGCCATGTCCACATCGAATCCAGCCACCTCTCCCCGGGGGAGTTCTCCCGCCTGGTGGTTCCATTGGGAACCACCACGGTGATTGCCGATCCCCACGAAATCTGCAACGTCTGCGGCCTGGACGGGTTCGACTACATGCTGCGGGCTTCCGAGAACATCGCGCTCCAGGTATTTCTGCAGGTGCCCTCCTGCGTACCCTGTACACCCTTTGAACACACTGGCGCTGTGATGGACGCCGCTGATATTGCCAAACGCATTGGTTTGAAGCGCGTGCTGGGCCTGGGCGAGATGATGAACTATGTGGGCGTTTGCGCCGCGGACGACGGGGTTCTCGACAAGCTGACCCTGGACGAATGCTGCGGCAAGATCGTGGACGGCCACAGCCCCGGCCTGGCCGGCGCTATGCTGGATGCCTACGCGGCCTCCGGCGTGCGCACAGATCACGAATGCGCAACGCCCGAGGAGCTGCTGGACAGGACCCGCCGGGGCATCTATGTGATGCTGCGCCAGGGCACGGCATGCCACGATGTGCTGAACCTCCTGCCCGGCATAACCGAAGCCAACGAGCGCCTTTGCCTGTTCTGCACCGACGATCGCCAGCCCGCCAGCCTCATCGACAAGGGCCACATCGCCAACAACATCCGCCTGGCCGTGGGAGCGGGGCTCGATCCGTTCATCGCCCTGCGCATGGCTACGATCAACGTGGCCGACTGTTACGGCCTGCGCGACCGGGGCGCAGTGGCGCCGGGCAAGAGAGCTGACCTGATACTGTTTGAAAACATGGATGAGCTTTGGACGCTCGACGTTTGGATCGGTGGAAAACACGTGGCCGACAAGGGCAGGTACCTGGCTGATGATCCACGGGTGGAGCCCATCGGCGTCAGCGGGCGCATGAATGTGAAGGACTTCTCCGAAGCTCGGCTGGCGCTGCCGCTGGCCTCGAACCGCGTGCGCACGATCCGGCTGAGTCCCGGCTCCGTGGTGACGGAGGAAGGGCTCGCTGTCGTGCAGCGGGACGCCGAAGGCCATTGGGTGCGGGATGCGCAGGATATCGTCAAGATCGCCGTGGTAGAGCGCCACAAGGGCACGGGCAATGTGGGCGTTGGCCTGCTGGAGGGCTACGGGCTCAAAAATGGGGCAATCGCCACCAGCGTGGCCCACGATTCCCACAACATCATCGTCGCCGGGGACAACGACCGGGACATGGCCCTGGCCGTGGAGTGGCTGGTGGAGAAGGGTGGCGGGCTGGTTATCGTGCAAAACGGCCAGATACTGGGCTGCCTGGTACATGAAATCGCCGGCCTGATGACCGACAGCCCCAGCAAATACGTTGCCCAGCGCATCAACACCTTGTGCAAGCTGGCCTGGTATGACCTGGGCGTCCATCAGGCGATCGATCCGTTCATGGCGCTGTGCTTCATGGCGCTGCCTGTCATACCGAAGCTCAAGATCACCGACACCGGCCTGTTCGACGTGAACGCATTCCACACCGTGCCGGTGGAAGCGGATTGACATCAATACAGTGCATTCATTGCAGCGGCGGCATGGACGCCGCTGCAAATTGCGGGAAAGCGCGGCAAGCTGAGCTCATCAGTGATACGCGGGAGGAAAATATGCAAAAGCTGACTTTGAATGGCGAATGGACACTTCAGGTTTCCGGTTGGGATCATGCCGTGGCGGCTGCCGTGCCCGGTTCGGTCTACCACGATCTTTTGACAGCGGGGGAGATTCCCGACCCGTTCTGGCGGGACAACGAGACCGAAGCGCTGAAGCTGATGGAAAACGACTTCACCTATGCCCGCAACTTCATGGTGCCCGAGGGCCTGCTGGCGTGCGACCGGGTGCTGCTGCGCTGCGAGGGCCTGGATACGCTGGCCGAAATCTCGATCAACGGTACGGCGGTGGGCGAGGCGGACAACATGCACCGCACCTGGGAGTACGATGTGAAGTGCCTGCTGCGCCCCGGCGAAAACGCCATATCGATTGCGTTCCACTCACCCACGAAGTACATCCGCGAGGCCTATGCTGTAAGCCGCGCCGACGGCACCTCCGACGCGATGGTGGGCTTTCCCCACATCCGCAAGGCCCACTGCATGTTCGGTTGGGACTGGGGCCCGCGTCTGCCCGACGCCGGGATCTGGCGGGACATCGGGCTGCTGGGGATCAATGCCGCACGAATCGAGCAGGTGCACATCCGCCAAAGGCACGAAACGGGCCGGGTGACCCTGACGGTCGTGACCGGGATCGACGGCAATGCCGAAGGGCTGGACGTGTGCGTGACCGTCACTGACCCGAATGCCAGGACCCTCGAGGCTTCCGGCACGCACTGTGAAATCGAAATTGACAACCCCATGCTTTGGTGGCCCAACGGCCTGGGCGAGCAGCCGCTGTACACGGTGAAGGTGGCGCTGTGCGCGGGCAATGCTGTGCTGGACAGCCATGAAAAGCGCGTCGGCCTGCGCACGCTGACCGTCACCCGCAAAAAGGACGAATGGGGCGAGAGCTTCTGTCATACCGTCAACGGCGTGGACGTGTTCGCCATGGGCGCGGACTACATTCCCGAGGACAACCTGCTGCCGAGGGTCACGCCCCAGCGCACCCGCCGTCTGCTGGAGGACGCGAAGCTGGCCAACTTCAACTGCGTGCGGGTATGGGGCGGCGGCTACTACCCCGACGACTGGTTCTACGACGCCTGCGACGAGCTGGGCCTGCTGGTTTGGCAGGACTTCATGTTCGCCTGCGCCGTGTACGACCTGACGGACGCCTTTGAAGCCAACATACGCGCGGAGTTTACAGACAACATCCGCCGGCTGCGCCACCACGCCTCTTTGGCGCTTTGGTGTGGCAACAATGAGATGGAGCAGTTCGTGTCAGTGGGGGAATGGGTATCCAGCAAGCGCCAGGCGGCGGACTACATCAAGATGTACGAGTACATACTGCCCCAGGTCCTGAAGAAAGAGGACCCGGACACCTTCTACTGGCCGGCGTCCCCCTCCAGCGGCGGCAGCTTCGACGAACCCCAGGACCCGACCCGGGGCGATGTGCACTACTGGGAGGTTTGGCACGGCCTGAAGCCCTTCACCGACTACCGGAAATACCTGTTCCGCTATGTATCCGAGTTTGGCTTCCAGTCTTTCCCCTGCATGGCCACCATCGAGGCATTCACCCTGCCGGAGGATCGCAATGCCTACTCCTACGTGATGGAAAAGCACCAGCGCAACGCCAGCGCCAACGGCAAGATCGCCGAGTACCTGTCCCAGATGTATAAATACCCCGCCACCCTGGACGCTTTTGTCTACGCCTCCCAGCTGCTCCAGGCACAAGCCATGCAGTACGGCGTGGAGCACTGGCGGCGCAACCGCACGGACAACCGCTGCATGGGCGCGGTGGTCTGGCAGCTGAACGACTGCTGGCCGGTGGTCAGCTGGGCGTCCATCGACTACTACGGCCGCTGGAAGGCGTTGCACTACTACGAGAAGCGCTTCTTCGCCCCGGTGCTGATCTCCTGCCACGAGGAGGGCGTGCTGTCCCAGAACACCAATGTCAATGCCGAGCCCTTCGACCTGAAGAAATCCGCCAGGCTGAATGTCAGCAACGAGACGCGCGTGCCCTTCAACGGCACCGCCTGGTGGTCGTTGCGGCGGCCCGACGCCTCGGTGATCCGGGAAGGCCGCTTCGATGTGCATGTGCCGCCGATGTCCGCCGTCTGGCTGGACGAGCAGGACTTCCACGACGAGGACACCTACGGCTGTTACTACGCTTATGAATTGTTGGACGAAGCCGGCGAGTATGCGGGCGGCGGCAGCGTGCTGTTCTGCCCGCCGAAGCACTTCAAATTCCTCGATCCGCAGCTGGAGGCCCGCGTCGAGGGAAATGAGGTTATCGTTACCGCGAGAGCCTACGCCCGAAGCGTCGAGCTGCAATGCGGTCCGGACGTGTTGCTTGAGGACAACTTCTTCGACATGAACGCCGGCGAGCGGCACGTGTGCATACTGCGCGGCACCCCCACGTCCCTCTTCGTCCGCAGCGTGTACGACATCAAATAGAATACATTGTGGCGGCACCCGCGCAGCCATATCACTTTTACCAATCGATTGGAGGTACCCCATGGCGATAAAACCCATGCGCGTCGGCGTGGTCGGCTCCGGCATCATCAGTCGCATCTATTTGGAAAACATGATTCGAAGGTTCCGCATCTTGGAGGTGGGGGGCGTCTGCTCGGCCCACTTTGACAACGCAAAGCGCCGCGCCGAAGAATTTGGCATACCGGCGATGACCTTTGAGGAGATGCTGGCTGACCCGGATATCGGGATGATCGTGAATCTTACGCCCGCTCCGGCCCACGAGGCCATCATACGCCAGGCACTGGAGGCCGGAAAGCACGTCTACACCGAGAAGGTGATGACCACCAGCCACGAAAGTGCCCGGGCGCTGGCGGATCTGGCGGCGGCCAAGGGGCTGTGGCTGGGTTCTGCGCCGGATACCTTCCTGGGCGCGGCGCTGCAGACCGCCCGGCGGGCCATCGACGACGGCCTGATCGGCGAGGTGACCTCCTTCGCCTTCGCAGCCAACCGGGACAACGGCTTCCTCACCAGTTTCTTCCGCTTCCTGAATATGCCCTTCGGCGGTGTGGCTTACGACTATGCCGTCTACTACCTGACGGCGCTATGCGCCCTGTTGGGGCCGGTGGCGAAGGTGGCGGCGGCGGTTCGCGCGCCCTTTCCCAGGCACGCAGACATAGACCCGAAGTCGCAGACTTTCGGACAGATGATTGATACCCCCAACGAGAGCGAGGTCAGCGCGGTGCTGACCCTGAGAAGCGGCGTCAGCGGCACTGCCCACGTGAATGGAGACAGTGTGATCGAAGACATGCACTTCTTCGCCATCTATGGCACACAGGGCATACTCTACCTGCCCGACCCCAACGGCTTCGGCGGCGAGGTGCGCTTCCAACCCAACTGGGCTCACGACGAAGCGCCCGCCGCCGTTCAGATTTTGGATAGTCCCTTCGGCTTCCGGGATAACAGCCGGGGCGTCGGCCCCGCTGAGATGGCCTGGTCGATTCGTGCGGGAAGACCCGCCAGGGCGAATGCCGATATGGCCTGCCACGTGCTGGAGGTCATCGACGCCATCATCGAGAGTGGCAGGATGAACGCCTTCGTGGATGTCGATTCTGTTTTTGAGCGACCCCGTCCCCTGGAAATGCCCGCAGAAGGGGAGGAGAGCAGCATAGTGAAATGAACGCAATGACCGGTACCGACGCACTGTCCCGCTGCCTGTTCAAAGCGGGAGCGGCGCTGCCCTTTCTGCGCGCATCCATCGAACAGCTGAAACGCGTACCTGACGACACCGTGTGGCATCTGGCCACCGACGGCCTGCGGGTGTTCTACGATCCTGACGGCATGATCGATGGCCCCGGAGTAAACCACATGCTGATGCACTGCCTGTTCCGACATCCTGTCCCGCCGGAGGGGATTATAAAACCGCTGTGGAACCTGGCCTGTGACATCTCCGCGGAATACCTGCGGGGCGATTTCTTTTCCTCGGCAGCGGACAACCAGATCCGGCGGGAGATCGCCGAGG
>ONJE01000319.1 GCA_900318045.1 uncultured Eubacteriales bacterium | reverse complement strand
GATGGGGCCGGCAGGCCCGCGGTAGGTGGATTTCCCGGAAAATGCTTGCATTGTTCCGGGAAAGACGGAAGAGGTCGTTCTTCTGGGAGAAAACACGCAAACCGTTGATACCGCAGGGGGACCGACCTCTTCCGGCCTCGCTGACGGCAGCAAGCCGCCTCTCGGCCACCTACCGCGGGCCTACCGGCCCCATCAACGGGGGTCTGCCGACCCGTTCTCGCTGCAACACCCGCAGGGTGTCTGGCAAAGCGTCCATGCTCTCCACTGGAGAGTTTTCCGGGCGCTCGATGCCCCTGAATCGCTCCCTTCGGTCGCTGGGGAAGGTTTTTGGATGCGGCAGCCGCTATTCCTAATCCCTAATCCCTATTCCCTAATCCCTATTCCCTAATCCCTAATCCCTAATCCCTATTCCCTGAGCCTCAGCCTGATAAATCAAAACAAACCAACAGAGGTATCTATGAACCCACTCATCACCCCACAGCAGATGCGCGCCATGGAGCAGCGCTATTTCACCGAGACCGGCACGCCGTCCATCGATCTGATGGAAGTGGCCGCCCGGTCGCTGAACGCAGCCATTGCCCGGCAATACGGCCCCGGCAAAACCGTGTACTTCGCCTGCGGCCCCGGGGGCAACGGCGGCGACGGCTACGCCTGCGCCCGTTTGTACGCAAAGGCCGGCGGCAAGTGCGCCCTGTTCCCCGCGGCCCCGGCGAAGACCCCGGACGCCATCGCCAACCGGGATCGGGCCCTGGCCATGGGCATCCCGGAGCTCTCCTGCGACGCCGACGTCCCCGCGCCGGACATCTGGGTGGACGCACTGTACGGCACGGGCCTGTCGCGCGGCCCCCAGGGTCCCGCCGCCGACCTGATCCGCCGCATGAACGCCGACCGGCTCCACGGCGCAAAGGTGGTGGCCGTGGACATCCCCTCGGGGCTGAACGGACTGACCGGCGCGGCCTTCGAGCCCTGCGTGAAGGCCGACCTGACCGTCACGTTCCAGTTTGAAAAGACCGGCCACGCCCTGGCCGACGGGCTGGATGTGTGCGGCGCGATCGAGGTGGCCGACATCGGCATCCCCGATGCCTTCCACCCCGGGAACATGGCCGCGCTGGTGGATCGGGCCGACGTCCTCTCCGCCCTGCCGCCCAAGCCCCGCAACGCCCACAAGGGCATGAACGGCCATCTGCTGGTCGTGGCGGGCTCGGTGGGCATGGCGGGGGCGGCCGCACTGTGCGCGAAGGCCGCGCTGCGCTCCGGGGCGGGGCTGGTGACGGTCGCGTGCCCGCTGTCCATCGTGCCCGTCGTGCAGGCGCTGGCCCCCTGCGCCATGGCGCTGCCGCTGCCGGAGAAGGAAGGGGCCATCGCCCCGGGGGCCGTCGACGTGCTGAGATGCGCCCTCGCGGGCAAGCACGCGGTGGCCTGCGGCTGCGGGCTGTCCCGGCGGGCCGCGCCGGAGGTATTGAAGCTGCTGCTGGAATGCGGCCTCCCCGCCCTGTTCGACGCCGACGGGCTGAACCTGATCGCCGAAGACCCCGCCCTGAAGGCCCTGCTGCGCCCCCACCACCTGGTCACCCCCCACCCCGGCGAGGCCGCGCGGCTGCTGGGCCGCAGGGTGGCCGACCCGCTGGCCGACGCCCTGGCCCTGAACGGCCTGGGCTGCCAGGCGCTGCTCAAGGGCGCGACGACGGTCATCCCGGTCAACGGCACGCCCTGGCTCAGTGCCAGCGGCAGCGCGGGCATGGCCAAGGGCGGCAGCGGCGACGTGCTGACCGGCCTAACCGGCGGGCTGATGGCCCAGTATGCCGCCGCGCCGCTGACCGGCGTTCCCCTGGCCATCTGCGCCGCCGTCGCCAGCGAGCTCCACGGCCGCGCCGGCGAGCTTGCGGCGGCGAAGGTCGGCGTCCGGGGCATGTGCGCCTCGGACCTCGTGGACGCCCTGCCGGAGGCGCTGAAAGAATATGAATAATCAACCCGGGGAAACCCCCTCGACCTGGCCTGTCGGCCAGCCAGCGCCCTCGGGGAGGCCTCAAGCGTCAGGCCGCCAGCCCGAAGCCGCCCGCCCCGAGGAAGGCAGCCCGCCCGGCGGGGCGAAGGGCGTTGACGAAAGGATACCCCATGCCGCTGCGCGCGACCTCTGTCGCATGCTCCGCGCGGCGGCGACGGCGGCGCTGCCCCCGGGGGCCTTCCTGCGCCGGGACCGGGGAGACGCGCTGTTCATCACCGACGCCCCCCGCATCGACCCCGGCGCGGACCGGGCCGTCCGGCTGAACGCGGCCGGGTTTACCTGCGCCGGGAGCGGCGGCCTGCTTCGGCTGTGGCCCGCGGAAATCTGGCTGACCCGGCTGGAGGCCGCAACCCCCGACCCTCCCGACGACCTGTGCCGCGGCCTGTTCCGCTTCCGGGGGAAAGCCCCCGACGGGGCGAGCCTGAAGCTGTTCGCCCTGGGCATGCGCTGCCTGGACGGCGGCGAGGGCGCAACCCGCTTCGACCGCCTGCTGCGCCAGCGGGCGGCGGAGTGCCTGCGGGAAAACGCCATGAACCCCGACGACCCACCCCGCGGCGGCGGGCTGTACGCCTGCGCGCTGCTCGACCACGAACTGGAGGTGCAACACCGATGAAACTGAAATGGCTCGGCCACTCCTGCTTTGAACTGACGCTGCCCGGCGGCGTGATCGTCACCGACCCCTACGACGACACCGTGGGCTATCCCCCGCTGCACGTGAAGGCCGACGCGGTCCTGTCCAGCCACGATCACTTCGACCACAACTGCTTTGCCGCCGTCGAAGGCAATCCCGTCATACTGAACACCCCCGGCCTCCATGAGGCCTGCGGCGCGAAAATCACCGCCGTGCCGTGCTTTCACGACGAGGTGAAGGGCGCGAAGCGGGGCAATAACCTGATCTTCCTGATCGAGGCCGAGGGCCTGCGCGTCGCCCACCTGGGCGACCTGGGTCACCAGCCCGACACCGACGAACAGCGCGCCGCCCTGTCGAACCTCGATGTCATGCTGATCCCCATCGGCGGCACCTTCACCGTCACCACCCCCGAAGCGGTGAAGCTGATCGAGACCTTCCGGCCCCGCTGCGCCATCGCCATGCACTTCAAAAACCGCTACTGCCACTTCAACATCACCGACGAGTCGGATTTTGTCCGCCTCACCGGCGCAAAGCGCCTGCCCAACGCCATAGAAATCACAAAGGAGACCCCCACCGGCTGCTGCGTGATGGAGGTCTGAAGGGGATAAAAATTATGATTCAAACTTCCCACACCCAAAGGCGAAGAAAAACGCGACAGGGCAAGGGAAAGAGACGAAAAAAGTAGCATGAGACCCAAAGACCTGGTATAATGG
>ONJE01000165.1 GCA_900318045.1 uncultured Eubacteriales bacterium | reverse complement strand
GGCATCCCCGACAAGAAGATGGTTTTCGAGGTTACACGCTCCTACTACCACGGCCTGACGCTGAATGGCGTGCGGGTATTCGAGTGGTCCCCCGGCTTCTGCCACTGCAAGATGTGCGTGGTGGACGACGAGGCGGCGGTCTGCGGCACCATCAATTTGGACTACCGCAGCCTCTACCATCATTTCGAAAATGCCTGCCTGTACATCCATTGCCAGGCGGTGCTGGATACCCGGGCGGACTTTGAGCGCACGTTCCCTGAGTGCAACGAAGTGACGGAGAAATACAATACCGGACGGGACAGATTCCTGAAGATCAAGCAGCTCCTGCTGAGATTGTTCGCACCGCTGCTGTAATGCCGGGACCCGGCACGGCCAAGGGGCTGCTTCAACACTGTTTTGAGGCAGCCCCTTTTGTCAATTGCGCCTTTGCCGCTTTCCGTACATCTCCCGCTGGGCGCATTCCTTGTCGGCGATGCAGATCAGCCAGGCTTCCCTGGAGCGGGGGAGGGGCGCGCCGGGAATGGGCCACATGTGGCTCAATATGATGTTGCGTTCCTTGTCGTTGAGATCGAAAAGCTTTTCCGCGTTGGCGACGGCCAGCTTGGGGTGGACCAGCGAATGCCTGTAATCCGAATACGGCATGGTCTCGGTGTCGTACAGGTAATAGTCATGCAGCATGGCGCCCCTGACGAGGGCGCTGATGTCGATATCCCAATGCCACTTTTTGGCCAGGGCGTAGGCGGTGGTGGCGACGTTGACGCAGTGGGCATAGGTGGTTGAGCCCTTGTGCTGCGGTATTTCCTTGAGCTTCTGAATGGCCGGGTTTTCGATCATCTCCGAAAGGCACTTTTTGAAGTACAGATCATCCTCGGGAGTATAGACGCGCATATCGACGATCCTCCATGGGTTGGTTGGGTTGCATACACATCTGTATTGTATCAGGGTTGGGCGATTGTGTCCACTGTATATATTTGACTGGCGGAATATTGGCTCTTATGGTGTACGTGTTCATATGAGAATAGTAACTGTCCAGTCGAATACAAATTCTGATTTACGAGCTGTTAGCGGACATCGAGCGCCCGGAAAACGCTCCAGTGGAGCGTTTTCAGCGAGATGGGGCCGGCAGGCCCGAAGAACAGGGAACAGGAAAAGCCGCGCACGGGGCGGTACAACCAAGCCAAAGCATAATTTCCCGCGATAAAATGAGACGTGGAATCCCTGAAAACCCTGTAGCGGCGACATAGACGCTACTGTTGAATTCATTCGAAAAGGGCGTCGCCCCTGCAGCGTGTACGTTTTCATAATCCACGCGCCAGCCGCCATTCCTGTTCCCTGTTCCCTGTTCACTGTTCCCTCGTTTCTTCGATAAATCAGCAGTTACCTGACTGTATAGTACCTGAGCATATTCACATTTGACGGATTTGAGGAAATACCGCACAATTGGGTGGTGGTGTGGCGAGATGCGTTTTAGTCAGGCTGCGGATGGCTGAAAGTCATCCGTCAGGCGGATGCCCGTATTGAGCGGTATTTCCTTAACTGTGAATTTAATGTGCCTTTCCTGAACATTCGATTGCAAGGTCCCTGTTGGGATGGTATAATTTTAAAGTATAACTGCGCTGGATGTCCACCGGGGACATCTCAAAAGCGGCGTTAACTGCATGGAGGCACTATGAATCAACCCTATAACGAACAGGACATGCTCTTCTCTTCCATATTCAGCGACGGCACCGGGATGTTCAGGGAACCGGCGGAGCCCGAGCCGGGGGACTACGTGGCCATTCGCCTGCGCATCCAAAGGGGGGCGGGGGCCAACATCACGTTGCTCAGAGGCTTCCCCACGGTCATGGCGCACATGTCGAAGTACAACAGCGACGACGCCTTTGATTGGTACGAGGCCAAGATCTACTGCCGGGAGGAGCCGGTATTCTATTCCTTCCTGGTTGAATGGGAGGGTCGGTACATCCATTACAACCGGCTGGGGCCCCACTGGGTGGATTCCGTGCCGCCGACAGACCCGACCGGTGCCTTCCAGGTGATCCCCGGCTTCCATGTGCCCGAGTGGGCCAAGGGCGCGATACAGTACCAGATCCTGCCGGATCGCTTCAAACAGGGCAATCCCCACAACGATGTCCAGGACCGGGAATACTGGTACGCCAGGAACTACATACACCATGCCCGCTCATGGGACGCCATACCGGAGGCGGACGACTACCGTTGCCACTACGGCGGCGACCTGCTTGGCGTGCTGGAGAAGCTGGACTACCTGCAATCCCTGGGCGTGGAAGTCATCTACTTCAATCCCATTTTCGTTTCACCGTCGCCGCATAAATACGATACCCAGGATTATGACTATGTCGATCCCCACCTGACCGTCATTGCCGAGGATGAGGGCGACGCGCTGGCGCCCGGGGACACCGACAACGCTCGGGCGACGCTCTACCGAAACCGCACGACCAACCTGAAGAACCTGGAGGGCAGCAACGCCTGGTTTGCCGGTTTCTGCCAGGAGGTCCACCGGCGGGGCATGAGGGTGATACTGGACGGCGTGTTCAACCACTGCGGCTCCTTCGCGCGATGGATGAACCGCGAGGGCGTTTATGGCGCGTCGGAGGGCGCGTACAAGGATGTCAAGAGCCCGTACCGGAGCTATTTCAACTTCCGGGACGCCAAGGATTACCACTGCTGGTGGGACATCGAGACGCTGCCCAAGCTGTATTACGAGCGCTCCAAACAGCTTTGTGACGAGATCTTCCGCATCGCTGAGAAGTGGGTTTCCCCGCCCTACAGCGTGGATGGCTGGCGGTTGGATGTGGCCGCTGACCTGGGGCTGACGCCCGCCTTCAATCACCTGTTCTGGAAGGAGTTTCGCCGCCGGGTGAAGGCGGTAAACCCCGACGTGCTGATCATTGCGGAGCACTACGGCAATCCCGCGCCCTGGCTGGGTGGCGACGAGTGGGACACCGTGATGAACTATGATGCCTTCATGGACCCGCTGTCGTTCTTCCTGACCGGCGTGGAAAAGCACTCGGATTACCGCCGGGACGACCTGTACCAGAACGGCATGGCCTTCTTCGGTACGATCTTCGACGCCATGTCCCACATGCCCACGTCATCGGTCTACAGCGCCATGGACGAGCTGGACAACCACGATCACAGCCGCTTCATGACCCGCACCAACGGCCGCATAGGCAGGTTGCAAACTGTCGGCGCGGCAGCGGCGGACGAGGACATCCATCCTGAGGTGTTCCGGGAGGCGGCGATAATCCAGATGACTTGGCCCGGCGCGCCGACGCTCTACTACGGCGACGAGGCAGGCCTGACCGGCTGGACGGATCCGGACAACCGGCGAACCTATCCCTGGGGTCACGAGGACACCGCGCTGATCGGGTTCTACCGCTCGCTGGCAAAGCTCAGGGAAGCGCTGCCCGTGCTGAAGCGGGGCAGTGTCAAGCCCCTGTGTGCCGGTTACGGCTATATCGCCTATGCCCGTTTCGATGCCGACGCCGCAGTGATCGTGACCTGTAACAACACCGAACGCCCCATGACCCTCGACCTGCCCCTCAGAGACCTTGGCATACCCGACGCAACCCCCCTGACGATCCGCATGAGCAGCAACGAAGAAGGCTATGACACGACCGATGTTCCTGCGGGTTCGGTTTCCGAGGGTATACTCCGCCTGACCGCGCCCGCCCACAGTGCAATGATACTGGCACCAACAGAGGTGTGACGCGCGAAAGGAAGGAGCATATCCATGGCAGAAAACACAAACCACAGCGCCGTATTTACCGACTTTGACAGCTTCCTGTTTCACCAGGGCACGAACTACGAGATCTACCGCAAGCTCGGCGCGCATCCGCAAATCGAGGACGGCGTACAGGGCACCCGGTTCAACCTTTGGGCGCCCAATGCCCGGTACGTCTCCGTCATCACAGCAAAGACCGGCTGGGAGAATGAAAAATGGATGAGCCGGAGCATGTGGGACAACGGCGTATGGGAGTGCTTTCTGCCCGATGTAGGCCCCGGCGACGCTTACCGCTATGTGGTCACCGGCGCGGATGGCGTGAAGCGCTACAAGACCGACCCCTACGGTTTTTGGTGCGAGCGTCGGCCCAACAACGCCTCCATCGTCTGGGAGCTGGATAACTACGAGTGGCACGACGGGATCCACCAGGCCCAGCGGGACAATACCAAGGTCGTGGAACGGCCCATGTCCATCTACGAGGTGCACCTTGGCAGCTGGAAGAAGGGCTACCAGGGGGACTGGGACGAGGACGGCTTTCTGAACTACACCCAGCTGGCCGATGACCTGGCCCAGTACCTCACTTATATGGGCTATACCCATATCGAGCTGATGGGCATTTGCGAATACCCCTTCGATCTGTCCTGGGGCTACCAGGTGACGGGCTACTACGCCCCCACTGCCCGCTACGGCACGCCGGATGACTTTCGCTACTTCGTGGACCGCATGCACCAGGCCGGTATCGGCGTGATCCTGGACTGGGTGCCCGCCCACTTCCCGAAGGACGAATTTGCCCTGGGCTGGTTCGACGGCACGCCGCTGTATGAGAACAGCGACCCGCTTCGCCGGGAATTCCCCGTATGGGGCACACTGGCCTTCGACCACGCCAAGCCGGAGGTGCGCTCCTTCCTGATAGCCAACGCCTTCTACTGGATTCGTGAATTCCACGTGGACGCGCTGCGGGTGGACGCCGTGGCATCGATGCTCTACAACGACTATGACCGCTCCGAATGGCGGCCCAATGTGTTCGGCGGCCGCATGAACCTGGAGAGCATGGACTTCATGCGCCAACTGAACTACGAGGTCTGCGGCAAGACCACCGGCTTCCTGATCGCCGAGGATTCCTCCGCCGAGTGGGGCATCACCGAGGACGTGACCCGCGGCGGTCTGGGCTTCACCTTCAAATGGAACATGGGCTGGATGAACGATACCATACGCTATATGAACCTGGACCCGGTTTATCGCAAGTGGCATCATGACAAGCTGACCCACATCGCCGACTACGCCTTCACCGAGAACTACGTGCTGGTGCTCTCCCACGACGAGGTGGTCTACGGCAAGGGCACCATGGTAAACAAAGCCCCGGGCGACATCATGAGCAAGCTGGGAGAGCTGAAGACGCTGTACACCTGGCAATTCACCTTCCCGGGCAAAAAGCTGCTGTTCATGGGCCAGGAGTTCGCCCAGGAGCGGGAGTGGAACGTCAAGGAGAGCATCGACTGGCACCTGGCGGACGAGTTCGGTCACCGGGACGTGATGCAGTGCGTAAACAACCTGCTGCACGTATACAAGAGCCATCCCTGCCTGTACATGGACAGCAGGAACCCCACCACCTTTGAATGGGTGAACCGGGGCGATGCAGACCGCAACATCGTGGCCTACTACCGCCGCAACCCCTGGAATTACGACGGCGCGGTGCTGGTGGTATGCAACTTCTCCCCGATGTCATATTATGACTACACCGTGGGCGTGCCCATGGGGGGCTACTATAACCGCATATTCTCAACCTACGACAGCCTCCCCGGCCAGGGCAATCCTGCCGAGGTCGGCGGCATCCCACCGCTGACGGCCCAGTGGCACGACTGCGACGGCTACAGCCACATGCTGACCTACAGCCTGCGGCCCTTCGAGTCCATCATCATCGAGTTCCCGTCTTGACGCGGGTCTCCGGGGGAATACACAGGGTAAGGCGATCCTGCGTGAGGACTGAACGGCGTAACGGAACCTATAACAGGAGGAAAAAATGAGCGATTATTTGGGAAAGGATACCTTCAAACTGGGATTTGGCCTGATGCGGCTGCCCAAGAACCCCGACGGCTCCATCGATATTCCTCAGGTCTGCCAGATGGCGGACCGCTTCATCGAGGCGGGTGGCACATACTTTGACACCGCCTACGTCTACGACAACGGAGATAGCGAGGCGGCGCTGAAGGCGGCGGTGGTGGACCGTTACCCCCGGGATGCCTTCACCGTGGCCACGAAGCTGAACGCCATGATGCAATGCCACGACGAGGCCAGTGCGAAGCAGCAATTTTACACCAGCCTGGAGCGCACCGGCGCGAGCTACTTCGACTACTACCTGCTCCACGCCCTCCAGCGCAACAACTACAGGAAGTACGACGAGTACCACATTTGGGATTTCGTGAAGGAGATGAAGGCCAAGGGCCTGATCAGGCACTACGGCTTCTCCTTCCACGCGGACCCGGAGCTGCTGGAGGAGCTGCTGAACGCCCATCCCGATGTGGAATTCGTACAGCTTCAGATCAACTATGCGGACTGGGAGAACCCCGGCGTGGCCTCGAAGCGCAACCTTGAAATATGCCGGGCCCACGGCAAGCCCGTCACGGTCATGGAGCCGGTGAAGGGCGGCGTGCTGGCGGACCCCATCCCCGCGGTAAAGGAGATCCTGACTGAGGCGAATCCGAAAGCCTCCTTCGCGTCCTGGGCCATCCGGTTTGTGGCCAGCCAGGAGGGCATTCTGACGGTGCTCTCCGGCATGAGCAGCCTCGCCCAGATGGAGGACAACCTGTCCTATATGAGGGATTTCAAGCCGCTGGATGAGGAAGAGCAGCGGACCATCCACAAGGCACAGTTCGCCCTGGACGCGGACAAGTCCATACCCTGTACCGGCTGTCGCTATTGCACCGAGGGCTGTCCGATGGGCATTCCGATCCCGGATATCTTTACCGTGGCCAATCGCCGCAAGGGCAGCCCGGAGTTCCGGACGAAGCGGGAGTATTCCATCGTCACCCAGGGCAAGGGCAAGGCCAGCGAATGCGTCCAGTGCGGCCAGTGCGAGGGGGCCTGTCCCCAGCATCTGCCGATCATCAGCCTTCTGGAGAATTGCAGGGCCATGGAGAGTTAGAGCGTGTTTCTAAATTCGGGAAGATGCACCTTGACTTAGCCCCACTAAGCCTGCGGAAAATCGCCTTGAAATGCAGCCCAATCCACTCGAAACTGCACATCCCTCATTTTAGAAACACACTCTAGGGCGCTGAAACACGGGTTTGTGAATCAAAATAGCGGGATAACGGGTATCCCGCTTTTTTCATGTCCCGTTTTTCCCGCAATTGTCGTTTTTTTGGACATATTTTGTCGTAGCAGGCGTGTATAATGAAATAAAATAGGTGTTTTGTAGACTTTCCAACAAGAGGTGGATCGCTGATGAAAAAAATGTTGTCCGCGCTGCTGCTGATCGTCATGCTTTGCCAGGTGCTGCCCTTTGACGCCCTGGCCGCTGTGGGCAGGGTGCTAACCGACGACGAGCTGGCCCGGGCCTACGCCCTCACGGGCTTTGGCGAGAACGAGGGCCAATACCACAACGGTATGCGGCCCAACGCCTCGTGGAACGCCGCCCAGCTGATCCACTACCTGGAGGATCGGCTGTCAAAGGACATCTACAACCTGGGGGATACCCTCTCCCGGGCGGACTACGCCGTGGCTGAGCTGGAGCAGACCGATCCCGCCGCCTATAGGGAATACATGGAGAGCGGCGCGGACGACGCGGTGCAGCACCTGCGTGTCGAAGCCGAGGCCCTGCGCCAGGAGATGCGCTACTACAAGACCCGCCTGGAGGAATCCGCGGGTCTGATCGCCGAGCTGAGCCACATGATGCAGGACGACGGGGACAGCATGTTCGATTCCGAAAAGGTGCGCTACTCGGCACGCATCGAGGAGGCGGTCAGAAACCTGACCGCCGACCGGCAGACTGTCGCGGAGAACATCGACGCATGGGAGGCGAAGGCAAACCAACTGCGTAATTACATACAGGAGGGCCCCTACGGCAGCGATGAGGATGATCTGTATGTGGGCGACATACTGGGCGAGCTGTTCAAAGCCGAAGAACCGGTGCACAATACCGCGAAGGTCACGGCGGTCACCGCCTCCAGCACCCGGCTTTCCCGGCTGGCGGCGGACGCCGGCCTGGCGACGAACGACGTGGACTTCACCATCGACGTGATGACCGAACACCAGGTGGGCATTTCGCTGTGCCGGGAGGAGAATAAAAAGCGCGTGCCCGTGACGGACGTCACTGTACAGGTAAAGGACATCCTGAAGTCTGGTGCCTCGTGGATCAAAGGCGATATCAACGAGCAGGGCAATGTGATTTTTGAATCCAACAAGTTCACCACCGACGAATACGATTGCGTCCGCCTCGCGCTGAAGATTGACGGCGGCAACAAGTACCGCAGCATATTGATCGACGACCTGGACCTGGACCTGGGCGTGCCCTACGAGATCGTCATGGAAACGCTGGACGCATCCTCCAACGGGGCGGGGAAGACCGCCAACGCGAGTGGCAAGCCCTACCTGGTGTCGGCGGAATTCGGCAGCAAGGATATCCTCTATTCCAACTACGACATGCTCTATTCCCCGGTCAACAACTACGATTTTGAGATCAAGGTGGTGGCGGCCAACATTTTAGGCAGCCCGGACATGACCATGACCTGGTACGAAAACGACGGCAGCTTCAGCAAGCTGAAGAAGTGCACCGCCACGGCAAAGCCTCAGGCCGGCAATGTTTACATCTTCAAGGGCCCGTGGAAGCAGCGGTTTTCACCCAACGCGAACGACGATGCCCATCGTCCCACCTTCTCCTTCGACGGCGCGAACGCCATGAAGAAGACCTCGCGCCTGATTTCAAATAGGGGCGCTGCCGACCAGCCCATCAACGAGGGCACCGGCGCGGGCGGCGGCGTGTTCGGCAAGGTGCTGGGGCAAGGCATGGGCTTTTCCACCGACATCCCCCTGGGCGGCGACCACAAGATCCACCTCGGGCTGAACCTGCCCTTCACCGAGTACCTGCCCAGGATGAACATCAGCCCGGACGGCAGCATCACGATATGGATCGGCAGTGACGTGCTCAGCGATTTGGTGAAGGAGGCCAAGGCGAACTGGCAGAGCAAGGATTTGAAGACACTCAGGCGCGCCGAGGAGAAGCTGCAAAAGAACACTGCCCTGGCCGACTACAAGGCCAAGATGGCCCTGAACTACAACTATACCAAGGTTCGGAAGCTGAAATTCATAGCCGAAGCCTCGATCAACTTCGGCGTATTTGCCGTAGCCAGGGGCAGCTGGAACCTGGACTCGGACGACCCGGACGTAAAGACCAAGCTGATCAGTCTGACAGTGGGCGCGGGCTTCCTGATGAACTGTGAATACAGCTGGGGCTGGCAGTTCATCGTGGGCCCCGTGCCGGTGGAGGTCACCTTCTCACTGGG